>PHDR01000175.1 GCA_002841035.1 Bacteroidetes bacterium HGW-Bacteroidetes-12
AATAAGAGTTCATTTCCTTTTTCAAAAGCATAAACAGTGGCTTGAGTTCTTGCGTTTTCAATGTCGCTGGTATAATTAGTAGTATCGTAATTTATTCCAACAGGAGGTAGTTTTGCAGCTAACTCTTGCCTTCTTATTAAGTTTGAATACAAAAAGAAAATTTTACTCCAATTAGCTGGGTCTCCAATTTGTTTTAATTGGTTAATTTCAGAAATGTCCTTAGCGTTTGCCAATCGATAGGCATCATTAAAAACATCTACTTCTTCAAATTTACCAGGGTCTTTCATGATTTTTTTTGCAGACATATCCATGGCAGAATCATAATCTCCCTTTTCAAGTTTTTTAGAAGATGATTTACAAGCAATAATTGATGCAATAAGAATTAAGATGGTTATGTGTTTTTTCATAAAAAAGTTTTTATTATTTTCAAAAATAATACATTTTATTGTTACTGTTCGGGTAGATATGAAAAATCAAACCAAATATGCCACTAAGACACAAAATCACAAAGAAACACAAAGAAACCTAGTGAAACTTAGTGTCTTTCTGTCTTTGTGGCAGAAATTACCAACCTACCCGAACAGTAACCATTTTATTTTAGAATGGATAACCTATTCCTAAATTAAGGTTTGGTGTTTTCCATTGCAAGCTAAATTCGTTAGGATTTAATGCAGCAGGGTCTTTAAGTTTAGCTGCTAAGTCAAATCGGAAAAGAAAAAAACCAAAATCTAATCGTAATCCAATACCTGTTCCAAAAGCGAGGTCTTGCCAAAATTTATTCAATCTAATTTCTGCATTAGGTCGCTGTTCATCGGGTCTGGTAATCCAAATGTTTCCAGCATCAACAAAAATAGCACCTTTAAAAAGTTTGGTAATATCAAAACGATATTCTAAATTACCTTCAATTTTTATTTCACCAATTTGGTTTACAAATTGTGTTGAAATTAAGGAATCTGGTAAGGAACCTGGCCCTAGTGTTCTTGCTTGCCACGCTCTAATTCCGTTTGCTCCTCCACCAAAATAACTTTTTTCAAAAGGAAGTACATTTAGGTTTCCATAAGGTCGTCCAATGCCAAACGCAATTCTACTTACCAAGGCAGAAAAAGGTGTTTGGTTGTAGTAGCGATAATCAAAATCAAATTTCATGTATTGTGCGTATTGTATACTAAAATATTCAAACCCTCCTTTTTCATTTTTTGGGGTGTTGAGCATAACATCGCTTAACCACAGGGTGTTTCCAGCAAATTCAGTATTAAATCTAAAAAACTTAAAATTTCTGGTTTTATTTGTTGTTTGATTGTTATAGATGTAGGTGTAGTTGGAAGCACTAATAAGATGATCGGTAAAACTACTGATAATAAAAGGATTGTTTTCTTGCTCAATACGTGTTTTAAATTGTTCGGTAAGATTAATCTTAATTAAACTAACTGTAAATGGATTTAGAAAATGTTTTTTATACTTATTCTTTGCGTTCCAAAAATAACCAAATGAAAACTGTGTTAAGTTTCTTTCATATTCAGGTCTGTTTTGATAGTTTAAAATGTAATTTATTGATGTTTTCGGATTAGAATTTTTAGAGAATTTTTCGAAACTTATCGGTAGCAGGAATCTAGGAATTTCTAAATTTACTTCAGGTCCAAATTCAAATGTATTGAAAACTCCAAAAATAAGTTGTTCCTTTTGAGGTTGATTAATTAATTGTTGAACTTCTAACCCTCCATTTAATCGGATTGTTAATCGTTCTCCACTATGAAATAGGTTTTTATGTAAAAAAACAATTCCACCTTTAACACCTAAATTTCCTCCGCTATTAGTTCCTGTAGCTTCAATTGAAGTAGATTTTATCTTTTGTGGCGTTAAGAAAATATTGGTAATTAATACCGATTTTATGGAATCATTAGCACTCGAATTAGATTCATTTTCTTTGTCGTATTGAATATTAACGGTTCTAAAAAGTCCTAATTCAGAAAAATATTTATAAGTATTTTGCTGGTCTTCTAATGCATATAATTTATTTGGTTTTATATTCACAGCATGATTTATCATTTTTGGTTTGTAAATTAACTTGTAGTCATGAGCTATTTTTAATCCATTGTATGAAGTTGTATCAAAATCATGGATGTTTTTATTAATGAAATCAGGACTTAAATAAACATTAACTTTGGAAACTAAAGATTTTTCATGCACGATTGAGCTGCTGTCTGAAATATCATTTTTTTCTTTATTTTCCACCTGAATATATACATTTACCTCTTTATTGCCGATGGTTGTATCTATTTTAAATTTAACGTAATCTTTTGTGAAATAAAAATAACCTTCATCCTTTAGCACATCTCTGATTCGTTGCCTTTCGTTTTCCAACACATCCATATCCAAAGGCTTGTTTTTCTTGATAAAAGACCGATAGTGCTTCATTACAACAATTGGACGAAGAGTAGGGTCTTCAATTTGATAATCTATCCATTTAACAATATAAGGCTCTCCAGTTTCAATGGTATATTTAACTTTTACTTTGTTTTTATGAATTTTAGTAGTGTAAGTTACTTTATTATCGAAATAACTTTTGTTTTTCAAATATAATCCCAATTGTGTGGCTGATTTAACAGTAAGTAAAGAGTCATACACTACAGGCTCCTCTCCAATACCCCTAAAATCAGAGGTTCCCTTTTTATTGAAAGCGTTGAAAATTCCTAAATGGTATCTGAAAACACCCAAAATTTTCCGATTAGGTTTTTGCTTTACAAAACTTTTTAGCTCATCCTTGTCCACTTTTCTGTTGTTAATTTTTATAGAGGAGCTTTGTAAAAATAATTCGTCAGGTTTTATATGTTTTGTGGGGTTACAAGCAAATATAAAAACAACAAAAGAGCCCATTAATAGGGATTTAGTAATATGTTGTATGTTATAAAAAAAACTCAAAATAAAATTTGTTTTACTATCTGTTTGAATTGCTTATGTTTGTATTTTATTTTTATTACCACAAATAAACAATTTATAAACAGATGAAATCAAAAGCAAGATTACAATTATTAACCATATTGTTGTTATTAACTTTTAGTTTTAATGCACAAGCACAAGAAAACGAAACGCTATCCAAAAAAGAAGCCAAACAACTACTCGAAATTGCTGAGCAAGAATTTGAGGAAAACAAGTTTTTAGATGCACTCGACAAATTTACGCAGTTATATAATTATAAGCCAAGTGATGTTTATTATAAGTTGATGATGGGGATTTGTTTAACTTATGACCCCAACCAAAAAGACAGAGCCATTGAAATTATTGAGCAAGTTAAAATTACCAATCCAGAATATAATTTAGTTAATTTTTATTTAGGTAAAGCCTATGCCGTAAATTATGAGTTTGATAAAGCCATTGATTTTTTTAATATGTATATCAATGCTGCTCAATCGGATGAAGCTGTTCAAGTTCGATTGGCAAACCAAATGATGGTTAACGCTCGAAATGCTAAAGAAATTTTAGCCGATACCATCAAATCCAATATCGTTGAAAACATTAAATATCCTATTAATTCTCAATATTCTGAATATGTTCCTGTTATTTCAGCCGATGAGTCGGTAATGATTTTTACGTACAGAGGAATTAAAAGTAAAGGAGCTGAAGAAATACCTCAATCTATGAGTTCAGAACCCTATTTTGAAGATGTTTATATTTCTTACAAAGAAAGAGGAGAGTGGACAGAACCTGTAAGCATAGGTGATAATATCAATACAAAAGGACACGATGCTGCAATTGGACTTTCTGTGGACGGACAAACTTTGTTTATCTACAAAAGTGAAAACAACAATATGGGCGATATTTATGTGAGCCAACTAGAAGGAAAAAATTGGTCAAAACCAGCTCCATTGAAAGGAGATGTTAACAAAAAAAACAGTTGGGAGGGAAGTGCTAGTTTATCTGCTAACGGAAAAATACTTTATTTTTCGAGCGATAGAGAAGGCGGTTTTGGTGGTAGAGATTTATACAAAGCAGAGCTATTGCCTGATGGTTCATGGGGAAATGTTATTAATTTAGGAACAACCATAAACACCATTTACAATGATGACGCTCCTTTTATTCATCCTGACGGAAAAACCTTGTTTTTTAGTTCTGAAGGACATACAAGTATAGGTGGATATGACATTTTTTCAACTGTTGTTGATGAATTTGGCATTTTTACTCAGCCAGAGAATTTAGGCTACCCCATTAATACGGTTGAAGATAATCGTTATTTTGTGTTGGCTGCCGATGGTAAAACAGGTTACTATTCTGGAGGAGGAACTGAAAGTATTGGAGAGCAAGATATTTTTAAAATCATTACAGGAAAAATTGAAAAACCTGTCTTAGCTTTATTGAAAGGAAAGGTTTATTTTAATGACGTTCCAACAGGATCTGTGATGCACCTTTATAAACAAATTGAAGGAGAGTTAGAAGGTAGTTTCAAATCAAATATTGAAACAGGAAAATATGTTATGGCACTTTCGCCAGGCATTTATGAAATAGAAGTAGAACTAGAAAGCGGAGAAATTGTTAGAGATTCTATTCGATTAAATGAAATTATTGAATATGTTGAAATTTATAAAGATTTTAGAATTTATAGCGATTCTTCATTGATAGCAACAAACAATAAAGGATTGCAAGAAGCATTGTCCGAAGCATTGAAAAAAGAAAATAAAACCATTGATACGTTGTTTACAGAAAACATCAATAAACCAAAAGATGTAAAACAATTAGATGCTGGAAGATCATTTAAACTCAACAATATTTTATATGATTTTGATAAAGCTACCTTACGACCTGAATCAAGAATTGAATTGGATAGGTTAGTTGTTATTCTAAATGAAAATCCAACCATACGAGTAGAAATTTCAAGCCATACCGATACTAGAGGAAATGATGCTTACAACAAAAATCTTTCTCAGAAAAGAGCTCAATCTGTTGTTGATTATTTAATTGGCAAAGGAATTAAAAAAGCACGATTTGTAGCTGCTGGCAAAGGAGAAACAGTTCCATTGGATGATTGCAGTAAATACAGTGAATGTGGAGAAACGAGAAATGATGATTGCCCTTGCCACCAAAACAACAGAAGAACTGAATTTAAAGTTTTGGATAATTGAATATTGAAAACTACTAAATGAGCCTATCTATCCAACAAAAAAAGTTCGTAAAATCACTACACCTAAAAAAAAACAGAACAAAACTGGGGTTCTTTTTAGCCGAGGGTGAAAAAATAGTGGAAGAACTACTAAATTCCGATTATGAAGTACTCGGTTTGTTTGCTACAGCTAATTGGAAAGGAGATTTTGATGGAAGTGTAACTCAAGTATCGGAACAAGAACTAAGTGCTATTTCAACACTTAAAACACCCAATTGTGTGTTGGCTGTTGCCAAACAAAAACGCCAACAACTTGGAAATAATTTTTCAATGCCTATTATAGCTTTAGACACAATTCAAGACCCAGGTAATTTAGGAACGATTATTCGTACTGCCGATTGGTTTGGAATACAAAACATTGTTTGCTCCGAAAGTTGTGTCGATATTTATAATCCAAAAGTGGTTCAAGCTACTATGGGTTCAATTTTCAGATTAAATGTTTTGGTTACTTCCTTAGCTGATTTTTTTAAAGAAAACAATCAATTATGTGTTTATGGAGCATTGTTAGAAGGAGAAAATTGTTTTGCAACAAGGTTTCAACAATCACATTTAGTTTTGCTAATGGGAAATGAAGGAGCAGGCATTTCTCCAAAACTTTTTCCTTACATCACAAAAAAAATTACGATACCTAAGCTAGGTCATGCCGAATCATTAAATGTTGGAATTGCTACTGGAATTTTGTGTGCAGAAATGACAAAATAAAATTTTAAAAGTTGAGTTCTTTAAAAAAAACAACCAATGAAATCATTTCTGGAAATTCTTTTTTTATCTCTAGTTATAACATCGTTGTTAGCGTGTTCAAGTCAACGTAAATGCAACGGAAAGAAGGGAATAAAAACACCTATGGGAAGGATGTGAAATTATTTTCAAACATTTTGTTGCATACATAACATTTTATTTTTTACATTTGCCAAGAATTTTACAAAACATGAACAATACATTACATCATCATCATTTACATTCTTGCACACAGGCGAGCTGTTAATGATATAGGTAAAACAAAATAAAAAATATCAAAAACCCGTCTGAGTAAATCTGAC
>PHDR01000176.1 GCA_002841035.1 Bacteroidetes bacterium HGW-Bacteroidetes-12
TTTATCATTATTATTTCCTAATATAGGACTTGCTGAAAAACATTTTTCAAGCAGTTAAAAAAACACACTTTTAGTGATTTCAAAAAATCATTTAAAACGATGCACTTTTAGTGCATTTTCTTTTCAGATTTTAAAAAAGAACACAAATTAGCATAAATTAGTTTGTGCTAATTTGTGAAATTTGTGGCAAACTTATAGCGTATCCGCAATCACGCAGACTTTCAAAAGCTATTTTAAAATTAAAAATATCCAGTTGGTTTTGTGGCGTATAATTGAACATAGACGCAAACTTTTTTCCATAAAAGTAAACATTTCTTTGCATTTAGAACACTTTATTTATATATAAGTTATTAATAATCAGAATGTTAATAGTTTTTCAGCAAGTCCTAGATTAACTGTTGCCTTCAAAATGAAAAATATAACCATTATTTTTGCCCCATGCAACATCAACAGCTTCCACCAATTCCACTTCAACAAGTTAAGCTTGATTTTTTGGAAGAAAAAAATATACAATTGCAATAATTTCTTTTTTAGCACTGGCAGCTACAACATCATAATTTTTTTAACATACCAACACTAAATTCCATGAAATCGGCTCTACCTAAATTTGTATTTACATAAGCACCTATATAAAAATTATTTTTAGGAAGAGAATGGGTGTCAAATAAATATAAGTTTAATCCATTTCTTGTAGAAAGAAGTTGTCGGAGTGTTGATACCACATCTTTGGATGGATGAAAATGATTAAAAAAAGGTTTATATAGGTTTATTTCTAAATCAAAATCTAATCCAACATGATGCATAAACAATTCTCCATTAAAGTAAATTAGAAAATTAGAAGCGTTTAAGGATGGATTCTCACTTAAACCAACAATTTTAGAGTCAGTGAGATGGTCGTAATAATGTTGATAAAAACGATAAGTGAACCCTGTGCTTAATTTTACGTGATGATTTACAATTTTTCCGTATCCAAAAGTAGTGCTATAAACAGGTCTAGTAACATTTGTTTTAGGACCTTCAATTTCACTTTGTTCATGAAAACCAACACCTTGCCTGAAAAGAACAAACTTGTCTTTTGAGGTATAATTTCCGTTGCTAATTCTCTTGGGGGGGGTATAATTTTCGTTATTATAAAATTGACCAGAAACACTAAAAAGTAATGAGTTCATTCCTTTATTAGGT
Source organism: Bacteroidetes bacterium HGW-Bacteroidetes-12 (assembly GCA_002841035.1). Lineage (GTDB taxonomy): Bacteria > Bacteroidota > Bacteroidia > Flavobacteriales_E > Vicingaceae > BRH-c54. The sequence goes on from PHDR01000176.1 coordinate 1,183, forward strand.
ATTCGTGTATGACTGTTGGATTGATGGGCAAAACCAACTCCAAACTTTAGAACAAACCTATTGCTTTCAATAATATTTCGGTATAAAGTAGTTCTAAAATCCCACGACAAACGAGAGCTAATAACAATGTTTGATGGGTTTTTTTCTATGTCAAACCGTTTTGAGAAATAGGATGCTCCTAAACCAACTCGAAATTTATACGTAGCTTTTGATTGATTAAAAACATTGAAAGTTACAAAAGGAAGTAAGCTAATTTGATGCCCAAAAACACGATTGTTTCCTGCGTTTCCATAAAGTGCTGTAATTCCTATTTCTGGAAAGTTATAAAAACGACCCCAAGAAGAAGTGTCATGTTTTAATATGCCATAATTAAATGCTACAATTTGTTGTGGTCCATTTTTAGGAAAGTTACCAGGTTCATTTGGAATAATTTTTCCAATGAGGTATTCACTTTCAAAAAAGTGCGTATTTACTGTTTTTTCTTGAGAAAAAACAACCGAGAAACACCCAAGACATACAAAGAATACTATTATTCTAACTTTCCGTGGCATTGTTTGTATTTTTTTCCACTACCACAAGGACAAAGTTCGTTTCTACCTACTTTTTTTTCTACTCTTACTGGTTGCGTTTTAGGTTGAACAGGGGCATTTCCTTCAGCTAATTGCTGAGCACCAGATGTTACAGTTTCTGGTCGGCTCGTTTTTAAATTATCGAGTTCTTTTTTTGATGGGGCTTCGGCTTGTTTGGTTTGAATTTCACCATTTTTTGGTTTTGGTAACCCACATTTCATTAAAAAGCTACCTACTTCTTTATTAATTTTTAATAAAACCGATTGAAAAAGTTTAAATGCCTCAAATTTATATATCAAAAGAGGATCTTTTTGCTCATGACGTGCATTTTGAACAGACTCTTTTAAATCGTCCATTTCCCTTAAATGTTCTTTCCAATTATCATCTATAATTGCCAGAATAACTCCTTTTTCAATGGATTTAATTAACTCTTTTCCTTGCGTGTTGTATGTTTTCTCTAAAGGCGTTGAAACATTAATGCTTTTTATTCCGTCAGTAATTGGTACTAGAATATTTTCATAAGCTGCACCTTGGTTTTCATATACATCTTTTATTACAGGAAATGCCATTTCAGCTAAAGAAACAGATTTTCGTTGATAATTATTAAAAGCCAATTCGTGAATTTCTTCTGTAATTTCTATTACGGGTTTTTCTAAAAATGTTTTTTCATCAATAGGGCAATCAATAGCCAAAAACCGAATTAATTCAATTTTAAAACTTTCATAATTTCTCATTTCTTGGTGGTCTTCAACCAATGATTCAACAATGTCATAAAGCATATTTGAAATTTCAACGCCTAATCGTTCGCCAAACAATGCATTTCTTCTTTTTGAATACACAACTTCTCGTTGAGCATTCATTATATCATCATATTCCAATAATCTTTTTCTAATGCCAAAGTTATTTTCTTCAACCTTTTTCTGAGCTCGTTCAATGGATTTACTGACCATAGAATGAGAAATAACTTCGCCTTCTTCCAGTCCCATTCTATCCATTAATTTAATAATTCGTTCGGAGTTAAATAAACGCATTAAATTATCTTCTAATGAAACAAAAAACTGAGAAGAACCAGGGTCTCCTTGTCGTCCGGCACGACCCCTTAATTGCCTGTCAACCCTACGAGAATCGTGTCGTTCGGTGCCAACAATGGCTAATCCACCAGCTTCTTTAACACCTTCACCTAGTTTAATATCTGTTCCCCTTCCAGCCATATTGGTAGCAATAGTAACAGCTCCAGCTTTTCCTGCTTCAGCAACAATATCTGCTTCTCTTTGATGTAGTTTTGCATTTAACACGTTGTGTTTTATGCCTTTCATTTTAAGCGTTCTAGCAAGTAATTCAGAAATCTCTACGGAAGTTGTTCCAACCAAAACTGGTCTTTTTTGCTCGACTAATGAAACAATTTCTTCAATAACAGCTGTGTATTTTTCTCTTGTGGTTTTATAAACTAAATCTTCTTTGTCTTTTCGTTGTATGGGTTTGTTGGTAGGAATTACAACCACATCTAATTTATAAATGTCCCATAATTCTTGCGATTCTGTTTCTGCAGTTCCAGTCATACCAGCTAATTTGTGATACATTCTGAAATAATTCTGAAGTGTAACGGTGGCATACGTTTGCGTTGCAGCTTCAACCTTTACATTTTCTTTGGATTCAATGGCTTGGTGCAATCCGTCAGAATAACGTCTTCCATCCATAATACGTCCTGTTTGCTCATCTACTATTTTCACTTTGTTGTCCATTACTACATATTCCACATCTTTTTCGAACATGGCATAGGCTTTCAATAATTGATTAATGGTGTGAATACGTGCTGCTTTGACAGAATAATCTTGAGTTAATTTATCTTTTAGGGCTAACTTTTCTTTATCTGAAACATTCAATTTTTCAATAACTGCTATTTCTGAACCTATGTCTGGAAGAATAAAGAAATTGGAATCATCACCTGAACCAGTAATTAAATCTACTCCTTTTTCTGTTAATTCAACAGAATTTGATTTTTCATCAATTATAAAAAATAACTCAGCATCTGCTTTTGGCATTTCCTTAGATTGATCTTGCATATAAAAATTTTCTGTTTTTTGCAGAATTGCTTTTATACCATGCTCACTTAAAAATTTAATTAATGCTTTATTTTTTGGTAATCCTCTATGAGCTCTTAGCAATGCTAAACCTCCTTCTTCTAAGTCTTTTTTATCTATTTTTTCATTGTTTATGGCTGGAGCTAATAGTTTCTTGGCTGTTGTTAAAGCAGTATTAACAAAAGCACGCTGAGCAGCAAGTAATTTTTCAACACGAGGTTTCAACTCATGAAATTCATGTATATCTCCTTTTGGTGTTGGGCCAGAAATAATTAAAGGTGTTCTTGCATCATCAATCAAAACAGAATCTACCTCATCTACAATAGCATAGTGATGTTTTCGTTGCACTAAATCTTCTGGCGAGCGAGCCATGTTATCTCTCAGGTAATCAAAACCAAATTCATTGTTTGTTCCATAAGTAATATCTGCCAGATAGGCGTCTCTTCGTTGTGTAGAATTTGGCTCATGTTTGTCTATGCAATCCACTTTCATTCCGTGAAATTCAAAAATAGGAGCCATCCATTCTGAATCCCTTTTTGCTAAATAGTCATTTACTGTAACTAAATGAAGTCCTCTCCCAGCTAGTGCATTGAGGTAAACAGGAAGTGTAGCCACCAATGTTTTTCCTTCACCTGTCATCATTTCAGCAATTTTTCCTTGGTGCAACACAGAGCCTCCAATTAATTGAACATCATAATGCACCATATCCCATGTAATTTCTGTGCCAGCAGCCAACCATGAATTGTGGTAAATAGCTTTGTTTCCATCAATTCTAATGTTGTCCTTTTTTGCTGCCAAATCTCTGTCCATTTGAGTTGCCGAAACTTCTAGTGTTTTGTTTTCAGCAAATCTTCTGGAGGTTTCTTTTATTACAGCAAATGCTTCAGGCTGAATTTCAATAAGAGCGTCTTCAATTGCAACTAAAACTTCTTTGTCTAAGTTGTCAATTTCAGTATAGATACCTTCTTTTTGGGTGATGGAAAGTGTAGCATCTTCTTCTATTTGTTGTTTGAGTGCATTTATCTTATCATCTAAAACTTGTGTTTTTTCTTTGATTTTATCCTTGAAATAAGCAGTCTTAGCCCTTAATTCATCGTTACTAAGAGAACTTAATTGAGGAAATACAGTTGCAACTTTATCTATAATTGGTGATAAATCTTTAAAATCTCGGTCTTTTTTACTTCCTAAAAAAGTTTTTAAAACTTTACCTAATAATCCTTCTGCTGACATTTATTTATATTTTTTTGTTATGATAGTCAATTTAGTAGCCAAAACATTCATTTGAATGGTTTTATGTCAAAATGACTTATTGAACCGACAAATTTAGCTAAATATACAAGAAACAACAGTTTTTTAATTGAAATTATTAGGAGAGAGGGTTTAAAATATTATAGTTTTATCCAGCCCAACCTTCTCTGTCTAAACTTCTATATTGAATAGCTTCTGCGAGGTGTTCACTTTTTATGTTTTCACTGCCTTCTAGGTCGGCAATGGTACGAGAAACTTTTAAAATACGGTCATAAGCTCGTGCCGATAAGCCTAGTTTGTCCATAGCTGTTTTCAATAATTGAGTTCCAACAGCATCTATTTGGCAGATTTCTTTAATGGTTTTACTTGAAATTTGAGCATTTGCATGTACGCCTTCATTTTCTTTAAATCTCTGTTCTTGAATTTCTCTTGCTTTTATAACTCTCGCTCTAATAGCTTCACTAGACTCTCCGTTTGAAGTTGTGCTTAGCTCACTAAAACTTACAGGAGTTACTTCTACATGTAAATCAATCCTATCTAATAAAGGTCCTGAAATTTTACTCAAATATTTTTGAACAACTCCAGGCGAGCAAACGCAGTCTTTTTCAGGATGATTGTAATAGCCACAAGGACAGGGGTTCATTGAAGCAATTAACATAAAACTTGCGGGGTAATCTACCGAAAATTTTGCTCTTGAAATAGTAACTTTTCTGTCTTCAATGGGTTGACGAAGCACTTCTAAAACGGTTCTTTTAAATTCAGGTAATTCGTCTAAAAATAATACACCATTATGAGCCAATGAAATTTCGCCAGGTTGCGGAAATCCTCCTCCTCCAACTAAGGCAACATCTGAAATGGTATGGTGTGGTGATCGAAAAGGACGGACACTTATTAATGAAGTTTCTTTAGCTAATTTTCCACCAACCGAATGGATTTTTGTAGTTTCTAATGCTTCCATTAAGGAAAGTGGAGGTAAAATGGTTGGTAATCGTTTTGCTAACATTGTTTTCCCAGCTCCTGGAGGTCCAATAAGAATTACATTGTGTCCTCCTGCTGCTGCAATTTCTAAGGCTCTTTTGATGTTTTCTTG
>PHDR01000177.1 GCA_002841035.1 Bacteroidetes bacterium HGW-Bacteroidetes-12
AAAGAAAACTTTAAATTCATCCACTGGAAATGAAGTATTGGAATGGCTAATGGAAGGGGCTACTTTTTTTGATAATGTTGCTTCAGGCACTCCTGTTATGCCATCTAATTTATCGCATAGAGAAGTAAGCAATGTTTCTATGGAGTTTATAGTTACCGGAACAGAGTTAAATATTTTTATGGAAGTGAGCGAGCCTTCTAATAATGTAAACCAGGAAAAACCAGCTTATACTAATATTAATAATGGTTTAGGTGTGTTTTCATCGAGAGAAACTTACAATTGGATTTCAACTACTACTGGTCCTAATGTTAATCTTACTAATGAGACTTTAAGTAAATTACAATCCCTAAATCTTGGTTTTTGTTTTGGGACAACAGGTATTGGTTTTCCTGTATCGCCTTGTGTACAACAATAAAATCAAAACAAAACTGACGATATGACATACGCTTTGTCATATAATTTCTACTTAAAACTGTCAATATTTCTATTAAAATAGCAGAATTTGCATTGGCACATCCTTTGACTATTGCCTATCTGTAAATAATTTTAAAAATTTAAAAACCAATATTATGAGCAAAATAATAGGAATAGATTTAGGAACAACTAATTCATGCGTTTCTGTAATGGAAGGAAACGAACCCGTTGTAATCCCAAATGCCGAAGGAAAAAGAACAACCCCTTCAATTGTAGCCTTTTTAGAAGGTGGCGAAAGAGCTGTTGGCGATCCTGCAAAACGACAAGCCATTACCAACCCAACAAAAACCATATCTTCTATTAAAAGATTTATGGGAAACTCTTTTGATCAAGTATCGGCTGAAATAAAACGCTCTTCTTACAAAGTTGTAAAAGGAGATAACAACACGCCAAGAGTTAAAATTGACGAACGTCTTTATACTCCCCAAGAAATTTCTGCAATGGTACTTCAAAAAATGAAGAAAACTGCCGAAGATTATTTAGGACAAACCGTTAGTGAAGCTGTAATTACAGTTCCTGCTTATTTTAATGATGCACAACGCCAAGCAACCAAAGAAGCTGGTGAAATTGCTGGATTAAAAGTAAAACGAATTATCAACGAGCCAACTGCAGCTGCATTAGCTTATGGTTTAGATAAAAAAACACAAGACCTTAAAATAGTTGTATTTGATTGCGGTGGTGGAACACATGATGTTTCTGTGCTTGAATTAGGCGATGGCGTTTTTGAAGTAAAATCAACCGATGGAGATACACATTTAGGTGGTGATGATTTTGACCAAGTTATTATTGATTGGTTAGCCGATGAATTTAACAAAGCCGAAAGCATTGATTTAAGAAACGACCCTATGGCGTTGCAACGCCTAAAAGAAGCTGCCGAAAAAGCTAAAGTAGAACTTTCTAGCACCAATTCAACAGAAATAAACTTACCTTATGTAACCGCAACCGCTTCTGGACCAAAACACTTAGTAAAAACATTAACCCGAGCTCAATTTGAACAACTAGCCGATAGCTTAATTAAAAGAACCATAGAACCTTGTAAAAAAGCATTGAAAAATGCTGGATACAGCACAAGCGACATCAACGAAATTATTTTAGTTGGAGGTTCAACCCGAATACCTGCCATACAAGAAGCGGTTAAAAAGTTCTTCGGAAAAGAACCATCAAAAGGAGTAAATCCTGATGAAGTAGTTGCAATTGGAGCAGCCATTCAAGGTGGTGTTTTAACTGGCGAAGTAAAAGATGTGTTGTTGTTAGATGTAACTCCTCTTTCATTAGGAATTGAAACTATGGGTGGTGTGATGACTAAATTAATTGAAGCCAACACAACTATCCCAACCAAAAAATCGGAAACATTCTCTACCGCTTCCGACAATCAACCAGCAGTTGATATTCATGTGTTGCAAGGAGAAAGACCTATGGCAAACGACAATAAATCGTTAGGAAGGTTTCAATTATCGGACATTCCACCTGCACAAAGAGGCGTTCCTCAAATTGAAGTAACTTTTGATATTGATGCCAACGGAATTATGAACATTTCGGCAAAAGACAAAGCTACCGGAAAAGAACAAAGCATTAGAATTGAAGCTTCATCTGGATTGAGCGAAGCTGAAATTGCTAAAATGAAACGTGAAGCCGAAGAAAATGCTGATGCAGATAAAAAAGCAAAAGAAACTGTTGATACGTTAAATCAAGCCGATAGCTTAATTTTTCAAACTGAAAAACAGTTAAAAGAATACGGAGATAAAATTCCTGCCGAAAAAAAACAACCTATTGAAGATGCTCTTGCTGAGCTTAAAAAAGCCCACGAAGCAAAAGAAATAGATGCTGTTAAAGCTGGAATTGAAAAACTAAACACTGTTTTCCAAGCTGCTTCGCAAGATATGTATAATGCACAACAACAAGAAGGTGCTGCTCAATCTGAACCAAACGCTCAAAGCAGTAATGGTGCAGACGAAGTTACCGATGTTGATTTCGAAGAAGTAACTGAAAATGATAACAATACAAAATAAGTAGTTTTTTCAAAAATCAAAATCCCACATCAAGTTTTGGTGTGGGATTTTTTTTAAACTATAAACCATACGGTACGGTAGAACATAGATATTAATATTTTATCTAATCGTCAATTAGTTATTTAGTTTTTTTTTACGATATGTTGCCGTCAGGTTAATAGTTTGTGTATTCAAAATACTTTTTTTAATCTACATCACTAAATTAAATAATGTCATAATTTTAAAATAAATAACATTTTGTTATTTATTTTAAAATAAAATCAAACCTTTGCATAAAAATAAGCTAAGTTGACTATGAAAAACTTTAGAGGAACTGGAGTAGCAATTGTAACTCCTTTTAAATCAGATAAAAGTATTGATTACAATGCACTTAAAAAATTAGTAGAACATTTAATTGCTAATAAAATAGATTATTTAGTAGTTCAAGGCACTACTGGAGAATCAGTAACACTCACTAAAGAGGAAAAAGCTGAAACACTTGCTTTTATAATTAAGATTAATAATAACAGGCTTCCTATCGTTTTAGGATTAGGTGGAAATTGCACTCAAACTATTATAGACTCGCTAAAATCAATTAATTTAACTGGTGTTGACGCTATTTTATCAGTAAGCCCTTACTACAACAAACCAACTCAAGAAGGTATTTACCAACATTATAAAGCTATTGCAACAGCTACAACAAAACCAATTATTTTATATAATGTTCCTGGAAGAACAAGTTCGAACATTTTGCCTGTTACAACACTACGTTTAGCCAACGATTTTAAAAACATAATTGGCATAAAAGAAGCTTCTGGAAATTTAGAGCAATGTATGGAAATTATCAAAAACAAACCTGCTAGATTTTTGGTTATTTCTGGCGATGATGCACTTACGCTACCTTTTATTGCAAGTGGTGGAGACGGTGTTATTTCTGTGTTGGCAAATGCTTTTCCAAAAGGATTTTCATCAATGGTTAATGCAGCTTTAAGTGGAAATATAAAAGAAGCCCAAGATTTACATTATAAGCATTTTGATATTATTCATTATTTATTTTGCGAAGGAAATCCAGCAGGAATAAAAGCAACATTAAAAGTGTTAGGTATTACTGGTGATACTGTTCGTCTTCCTTTGGTAAATGTAAGTGATACTACTTATAATAAAATCAAAGAATTAACGTCTGAGATGGGTTCAATTATAAATTAATTTCAAATCTAATTAGTGTCTGTCTTTAATGTATGACTTTCTGCAATCAAGTCCTCAATCTACAATCGGCAGTTAGCAAAAAGCAACACATTACAGAAACCTTTGTTGACTGACCCCGATTCCGATAGCTATCGGAACTATCGGGGGAAGACTGCCGACTTTACAGGCAGACTCTTTATAATCCATCTAAAAGAGCTGTAAGATTAGGATCGCTTATTGGAGTAAGCACTACATCAATCATGGCACTTGAATTAACTGTTAATGCAGAATAATAGTGATATAACTGACCTCCACCTGTAACTCCTATCATAATAATTTTCACATTAGAACCATTAGGAATTAATCCAGAAACGGTATTGTAAACTTGCATAACTGATTTTGTTGCAGGAAAATAAATAAATATTCCTAAATTGGTTAGTTCATCTGTTTGAGATGTAAAACTAAGAATACTACCAGCTCCGTTGTTTGCAAGTTTTCCGCAATTTAACCAACCTAAACGAGCAATATTAGCTTCATAACCATAAGGAATAACATCAAAAACAGGATTAACACTTGTTGTAACGCCCAAACTAGCAGGGTTGTCCGTCCAATCGAAAAAAGCTCCAGTATCAAAACCATAGAAAGCTCTCATGTTTGCTTTTGGAGCTGAATTTGGGATGCGAACTTGATAAAAACAACCTGGTACCAAAACTAAATCTTGATTATTTTTAGTTGCTCTAACTCTTATTTCTCCATCTGTTTCTAAAATATTCCCTCCAGCCACAGTTGGCATTTGCCAATAAATCATGTCTTTTGGGGTATATAACTCTACCAATTTTATTGAAAATGGATAGGAAACAGTATCTGTATTTGGAAACATTAAACAATTTTTACCAGCCAATAATCTTGTTCCTTGATTGCCTACAATAGTATCTCCAGAAGGGCCGTTAATTACAAACTCTTGTTCTTGTTGCTTTTTTGTATCCATGTAGCTGTTCACGGGTTCATATTCGTTTTTAGATTTTTCTATTCTATCTTTTTTACATGACATTACTGAAAATGCTACTAAAAGTGAGAGTATTAATGCGTTTTTCATAGTTGTTATTTTTATTATAATAAGTTAAAATTAATTAATATGCTGGACATAATGCATTTTTTCGTGCTCTTTTTAAGTGTGCAGCTCTGCTTCCTCCAAAACCTCCTCCTGAATTTGATGAATTACATCCAAAAACATAGAGTAATCCTAAACGAAGATGTGTTTCCATAAATTTAAAATTGTATCTGTATTCTAAAAATGGTCGCAAGCATCTGTTGGTAGTAATTCCCCCTCCTAAATCAAAGTTCCAATTAGATGCTTGTGCATTTTTTATTGTAGATTCTTCATAATTTACCCATAAATTGTAAGCTCCATGCCCTACAACATAAAAATTATAACGATTACCGCGAATCAATTTATATTCTAATCCTAATCCAAAAAAATATTCATTAATTTTATTAAAACCAGGATAATAAGCTACTTGTGGAACAATACTTAGTTTTCTATTTGGAAAAAAATTAACTCGAGCTCCAAACCCAATGCTTTCTGTTTGAAAATTGTACATCACATCAGCACCAACTCCAATGTTTTGTGATTTAGCTGTGAAAGAAAAAAAGATGCAAAATAAAATAAAAAGTATTTTTTTCATTTTTCAAATATAATAAATCACGCCATAAAAATAGTACATTTTTTTTATCAATATCAAAAGTTTATAAAAACAAACCAACCTTACAAATCCTTTAATAATTGTCGTTAATTGTCTTTTAAATTACAAATTGATACTAGATAATAATCAAAATTTGTAACTTCTTCTCAAGAAATCAACGACTATGAAAAAAATTTTAATTATAGGTTGGGTTTTTACGGCTATTGCTTCGGTTGTATTACTTTATAGTGTGTATGGAAAATTATTTAATGGCGGAATGATAGAATATATGTTTGAAGTTGGTGTAGGCAAATATGTTACACTTATTGCTTTTGGAGAATTAGTGGCTACATCTTTATTTTTAATTCCGGCAACATCACGTTTTGGTTTGCTTCTTTTAAGTGCACACATGGGAGGTGCAATTGTTATTCATTTAAGCAACGAAGAACCTTTTGCTTTTCAGAGTGGTATTTTAATTTTAATTTGGTTGGGCGGAATTTTTAGAAATTGGGAACGGTTTAGATAACCTACTTCACTTATTTCTTTTTTCTAAAACCCCAACCACATCTTTCAACTCAAATCCTTTGGCTTGTAGCAGAATGAGGTAATGAAACAACAAATCGGCACTTTCATTTAAAAACAACTCATTGTTATTGTCTTTGGCTTCAATAACTACTTCTATTGCCTCCTCTCCTACTTTCTGGGCAATCTTATTAATGCCTTTTTTAAACAAATCGTTCACATACGATTTTTCATCTCCAGATTCCTTGCGTTGTTTAATAATGGCTTCTAATTGTGTTAAAAATGCTAAATTGTTTTTATTTTCATCTCCCC
>PHDR01000178.1 GCA_002841035.1 Bacteroidetes bacterium HGW-Bacteroidetes-12
ACATTTTTTAAAAACCATAATGCAGGTTGGAATACTGGTGCCATAGAAAATATTGGCGGGCAAACCAATAACTGCATCTAAAAAGTTTTTGTTTTCTATCAAATACCTGCGTATGTGTTGCTCGGCACCTCCTCTAAACAAAGCCCCGTGCGGCAACACGATTGCCATTGTTCCGTTTTCTGCCAAATGGTAAATCATATGTTGCACAAAGGCAAAATCTGCTTTACTTGCAGGAGCTAATTTTCCGTATTGGCTAAAACGGTCATCACTTGTAAAAATAGGGTTGGCACTCCAATTGGCAGAAAAAGGCGGATTGGCAACAATGGCTTCAAAAGGCAAATGTTCTATATGTTGCGGATATTCCAATGTGTCTTCTTGCTTAATATCAAACTGGCGATAATGCACACCGTGCAGAATCATATTCATTCGTGCAAGGTTGTAAGTTGTACGGTTCATTTCCTGTCCGTAAAACATTGCCACGTCTTTCACTTCTCGGGCTACACGCAACAATAAAGAGCCTGAACCACAAGTAGGGTCGTAAACTGATTTTAGTTTTTGCTTTCCTGTGGTAACAATCTTTGCCAATATTTTAGAAACTTCTTGTGGTGTGTAAAATTCGCCTGCTTTTTTTCCTGCTCCGCTGGCAAATTGTCCAATGAGGTATTCGTAGGCATCGCCCAAAACATCTAATTCGGTACTTTCTAATTTAAAATCAATTTTGTCTAAATGAAATAATACTTTGGCAATAATTTCATTTCTTGCTTCGGGTGTTTTGCCAAGTTTGGTACTGTTCAAATCCATATCTTCAAAGAGATTGTCAAAATCGTCTTCGCTTTCCGTTCCCATTGTGGAGAGCTGAATGTTAATCAGGATTTTTTGGAGGTCTTCGATAATGAAATTGGTTTTGCTTTCATCAAACTGGTCAATGGATTCATTGTTGCCCATTCCTCTTTTAGCCACTTCGGTAAAGAGTTCTTCGGGTTTGAGGAAGTAGCCTAATTTTTCTAGTGCTTCTTCTTTGATGGCTTCCAAAAAGTCGTTTGCTTGTGCTATTTTTGGCGTTATTTCCCGAAATTTTATTTTGTCTTGTTTCAAAATTTCGTTTGCAAAAATGTTCATTTTTTCGCTCAAATATTTATAGAAAATAAAGCCCAAAATGTAGTCACGAAATTCGTCCGCATTCATTTTGCCTCTCAGCGTGTTGGCTATATTCCAAAGTTGTTGTTCGAGTTGTTTTTTTTGGTCTTCACTCATTTATAATGCTGTTTTATTTATGGGTTGCTAATTTACGTTTTTTTAGTTGGTGTGTTGACTTTATTTTAGGGGCTGCTGAAAAACATTTTCCAAGCAGTTAAAAAAAGCACACTTTTATTGATTTCAAAAAATCGCTTAAAACGATGCACTTTTAGTGCATTTCTCTTTCAAGTTCTAAAAAAATAACACAAATTTTACATAGATGCAAACTTTTTCCCATAAAAGCAACCATTTCTTTGCATTTAACACCCTCTATTACAAATATAAGTCATTAATAATTAGTATATTATTTGTTTTTCAGCAAGTCATAAATAATTTTATTTTCTCAAAAAAAAATCTTCCTGAAAAATTATTTTCAGGAAGATTTTTTAATCATTTTGTTTTTTGCAACAATTTAAAAAGTTCATCTAATTTGGGCGATAAAATAATTTCAGTCCGCCTGTTTTTTGCTCTTCCTTCGGCTGTTTCATTGGTTGCAATAGGAAAATATTCTCCTTTTCCCGAAGCGGTTAATCGTTTGGGTTGAAGTCCATTTTCTTCGCTCAACATTCTAACTATTGATGTTGCTCTGGCTACACTCAAATCCCAATTATCTTTATATTGAGCTGTTTTTATTGGAATATTATCGGTATGCCCTTCAATAGCAATATCAATTTCGGTGTTTTTATTTAATACCTCAGCCAGTTTTTTTATTGCTTGTTTACCTTTTTCTTCCACTCCGGCACTGCCCGATTTAAACAAAAGTTTATCGTTCATAGAAACATATACTTTTCCATTTCTCATTTCTACCGAAAGTTCGTCTGCATTAAATCCTAAAAGAGCATTTTTAACAATATTGTTTAATGCGTTGGTTAGCGAATCTTGTTTAGAAACAATTGCTTCCATTTCTCTCAATCTTTTTTCACGTTCTAACAACAATGCTTCTTTGGTTTCGAGTTCGGCAGATTTTAATTTTAAATCGGTGGTAAGTTGAGCCAATTGAATACCTGTTTTACTGGCTAACTCATCATAATTAACCGTGAGCGTTGCCAAATTATTTTCTGTTTTTCTTAATTTAATTCCCATTTCGGTTGTGTCGTTTCTTAGCTGTTTGTTGTTAAAACAAAGCTCATCTCGCTCTGTTAAAACAGCTTTGTAGCGTTTCGACCAAAAAAACTTATCTACTTTATCACCAAATTTAGAATTTGATTTACAAGAAGTGAAAATTATAATAGCCAGAAATATAAATGGTATAAAGTTTAATTTTTTCATTGCATTTTATTTGTTTAAAAGTTAAAAAAAATACCCAGTTTATAATAATACAAACTGGGTATTTAATCAATCAATCTACCTTTTTTTATCTTAATTTAATATTACAAGAACCAATGTATTTATCTCCATTAAAAAGAGCCACTTTATAAACCCCTGATTTCAACTTTTCTTTGGGCGAATAGGTCATTTCAATTTTTTTAGACACTTTTATTTCGTCAGTTAAAACACTTGCAAATAAATCGCTTCCTTCTTCTGTAACAACCTGATATGCAATTCCATTTTCTTTGCCTTTTACTACACTTCCATCTGGTTTTGAAACCTGAAAAGAAATGTGTTCAACCATATTTTCTGGAACTTTAAAGCTTACTGACATTTTTTTAGTTCGTTTTGCAACTACCGTTAATTTATCTTTCTTTTTGGTGGTTTCAGCTTGATAATTATCAGCAGTAATGGAACTTAAAATGGCTAAATTTGAAGCTAATTGTTTGTTTTCTTCTTGCAATAAAGCAATAGTTTTGTTTAGATTTTCGTTATCATTCGTTAGTTTTTTAATGTTCCCATTAAGAGCCATAACGCTTAACTCAAAATCTTTTTTTAGTTGTTGCAATTCTGCAATTTGCTTTTTTAGTTGTTTCGAATTTCCATTTCCATTCTGACGAACAATTTTGTTTAACGTAGCCTCTTTTTCTATTAATTTTTTGTTTGATGATGCTATTAAGTTATTCAGTTCTTGGTTTTTACCTTTTAATGCGTTCATTTGATTTTTAAATAACTCTATCTCTTTTTGAAGTGCTAATTTTTCTGAAAGCATATTTTCAGCACTAATTTTTTCTGCGTGCAAATTGTTTTTTAATGTTTTGTTGTTGTTGTAAAAAATTCCACTTGATATAAGCGATACGATTGCGAAAATTAATGCTACTAAAGCTATTGTTTTTTCTTTTTTAAGTGTTATTGTTTCCATAATTTTTAGTTTTAATTGTTAGTTTATTTAATTTAATTGTGATTTGATTTTAGATTAAAAATTTCCAAACAAAGCAACCTCTTCAATTACTTTTATAGGAATTAAAATACCGCCTTTTAATTGAACGTGTGTTTCGGTTGCTAGCCACACTGTTGCATAAACCATCCAACTTCCTTCTATCGATTGAAAAAATATTTTAACCTTGTGTTTGTAGGTGTTGCCCAATGCTTCACCTTGTTTAAGTTGGTTAAATCTTATTGTTTTCATTTCTGAAGATTCAAGCACTTCTTTATTAGAGAAATGCAATTGATTAATTTCTTCTTTAGGAATTATTGTTGTTTTCATAACCTTTAGTTTTAATTATAGACCAAAGTTGCTATGGTTAAATTAAAACGAGATTAAACTGAAATTAAAAAGTGATTAAAAAGATTTTTTAATCTGAAAAAGGCAATGAAATGGAAACAACCGTGCCTTTGTTTATTTCCGATTGGAATGACAACGTGCCTTGATGTAAGGTAATGATTTTATCAACAAGTGGTAAACCAAGCCCGTTGCCCGAGATGTTTATTGCATTTTTAGCTCTAAAAAAAGGAGCTGTAATTTTTTTTAAATCTTCTTCATCAATACCAATTCCATTATCCATAAACTCTGCAATAAAATGAGTAGAAGTAACCGATAATTCAACAATAACAGTATTATTTAATGAATATTTACAAGCATTATCCATTAAATTGATAATTGCTGTTTTTAGTAAATATTCGTTGCCTAAAATCGTTAGCTTACTTTCATCGTCAATTGGAGCGGCAAATTTTATTTCTATGGTATAAGCTTTTTTTCGTGCAATAAGTTCGCTTCTGGTTTGCCACAACAGTTCATCAATTCTAACATTTTTGACGGATATTGCCGATATATCGGAACTTGCTTTGGCTATATCTAACAAGCCATTGGTAATTTCGTTTAGGTTTTTTATTTCTTCTAAAACCGATTTTAAAATAGATTCATACTCTTGTGCGGATCTATTTTTCATTAATGAAACTTCAATTTCGCCCGTAATGGAAGTTAATGGAGTTCTTAGTTCGTGCGATGCGTTGGAAACAAAGCTTCGTTGCATTTCAAAAGCCGATTCTAAACGGTTTAGCATTTTGTTAAAAGTAATGGCAAGTTGCGAAATCTCGTCTGTTCCATTGCCCTCCTCAACTCGTAAATTCAAACTCGATATTGTTATTTTTTCAACCTGGCTAACCACATCTGACATAGGTTTTAGCGCTTTTTCCGCATAAATTCTTCCCACAAAAACGGTAATTCCTATGCTCACAAAAAAACCTATAAACAACACCCATTTTAGGTTGTTTAATTTATTTCTGCCATATTTATCAAAAGCAGAAGCCAATACCACAAATCGGTCGAATTTATCGGTATAAAGCAATCCTAAAATTTCTATTTTATCATCCGTAAATCTTACTTCTTTTTCTAACCTAATGTTATTGAGAATTTCTGGCGTTATTTCTATGGAATCATTATCGGAACTATTATAAAGCAACTCATTTTTATAATTAAAAATCATCACTTTTTCATTGTAGAGCGATAGGTTGGTGTTGCGGTCTATAATTTTTAGTAAATCGTGGTCAATTTCTTTTACATCTATTAATAAACGAACATTGTCTAATGCTTTGTTTTCAAGTCTATTATAAAATTCTTTTTCACGATAAGTGGATGAGAAATAATAAATACTTATCGAAAAAAGGGTTAAAATTAGGGTAACGATAAGTGTAAATTGAAGGGTTAATTTGGTTTTAATGTTAAGATTCATCTTTCCCCGCTTTAAGTATGTAGCCTATGCCTGTTTGTGTATGAATGAGTTTTGGCGAAAAATCTTTATCTATTTTTTTTCTAAGAAAATTTACATACACATCAATTACATTTGTGCCTGTATCAAAGGAAATGTCCCAAACTTTTTCGGCAATATCAACACGTGTAAGCACTCTGTTTTTGTTTTTGAGTAGGTATTCTAATAGTGCAAATTCTTTTTGAGTCATTTCAATATTTTTCCCTCCTCGCACCACTTCATAGGTATCTAAATTCATCTCTAAATCCAAAAAAGTTAGTTTTCTTTGATTTGTTTCTGCTTGTGTATTTCTTTTTAGCAAGGAGCGAACACGAGCCAACAACTCTCTAAATTCAAATGGTTTAACCAAATAATCATCTGCTCCAGCATCAAAACCTACCAATTTATCTTCAGTTGTGCCTAAAGCAGTGAGCATTAAAATAGGTAGTTTTTGATTTTTTTGTCTTATTTCGTTGCAGAGTTCTATCCCGTTTTTGTAGGGAAGATTAACGTCTAAAATTATTAAATCATAGGTTCTAGCTTCTGCCATTTTACTTCCAATAGCCCCATCAAAAGCAACTTCGGCTATGTAGCCACTTTCTTCTAACCCTCGTTTAATAAATGAAGCTACTTTTGGTTCGTCTTCTACAATGAGTAGGTTTATTTCTGTTTGATTCATAAGGCAAAGTTATGTAAATTGCATACAAAGTAGCCTATAAAAAAGAGGGTGAGATTAAATTTTGATTAAATTTTAATTGAGCTGTTTTTACCCTTCAAAAGTGAATGATAACAAAAACATTTTTGAACGTAATTTTTCTATGGGGGTAGATAACTGAGTGCCGTCATCATGCAATATG
>PHDR01000179.1 GCA_002841035.1 Bacteroidetes bacterium HGW-Bacteroidetes-12
ATCAATGGTTTTGTCTGTAATACCTCTTTGATGTAGGTATGTCCTATCAGTATATTTTTTACACTCTTTTACTTCTAATAAAAATTTATCCATCCCACGATCAACATTAGCAACTTGATATTCACTTTTCATAGGAGCAATATATTTATCTCCTGATATATACCTATCAAGAACACCACGCACCATCCCTAAATTAAAAGGTTCGCCTTGTTTAGTAAAATGTCTGTCTTGAACAAAATCTATCACTGTTTTTCCTTTGATATTATCATCATAAGGCGACCAATAAGTAAAATATCCTTTAGAATTTTTTTGAATAACGTACAGCTCTACCACATTTCCTTTTTCATCTTTTCTTTCTACTCTAGGATGTCTAAAAGTAGATCGTTTGGCCACAGAAAAACCATAATGAGGTTGCAACATAAAATCAACTAAATTGATGTCGAATTTATAATCCTCTAAGGTTCTTTTTTTATTTGTCATTTTGTAAAAAGTAAAGTATAAAGATAAAAAAATTAATTTTTATATCCTTATCAAAATTAGTCTCTAAAACATAGTATATGATGCTTCGCTATCGTTTATTTGAATGTCCGTAGATAATTGAATGTTGTTTAAAGAAAAAATATCAATAAGCGCAGTAACAAAAAGTAAGCAGTATTCAATTTTATAAGGGAATACTATTTGCTTAATGGAGTTGGTATCATTTTTAAGACTTTTACTTAAAAATTTGTTGTTTTCTTTCAAATCAATATGATATTTTTCTTTCAAAACAAGGTTAAGTTTAGAACTTAATTTGGAGAATAACAATAAATATTTCTCATGTTGACCAAGCTCACTTAAATGAACATGATAAGAAAATACACAATAATTATCTTGAAAACTAAGATTAAAATAATGATTCATGGTATAGTTCATATACCCTACAATAAAATTAATACTAAAGAAGTAGTCTTTAATATTGGTTAAGCTGCAGAGCTTAAATTTCATTGTATCAACCTTACTATTTTCTATCGTTAATTGATTTTCTATGATATGAATTATTTCCAAAAATTCAACCTGATAATGAAACAGAATAAGCGGATCTTCATTATCCACTGCATAAGAAAATAAAAAAGGATTGCTCGTTAAAGCAAGTTCTTCTGTATTAGTAAGTGTAGAAGGCAATGCTTTAAAAGAATTGGTATTGGTGCTGGATAAATATTTGTAAAAATTGTTATTAAAAAACAGCACATTTTTACTCTTTTTATTGTCTTTTCCTGTTCCATTTAAAATAATGCAATTGGGATATTTTAAATCAAAAGCACTTTTAAAAACATAATCATTTCTAAAATCTTCAGCAGCTCCTTCAATTTTTAGATATAATGCCAGAACATCATCGCCACTAAAAACTTTTAAACTATCAAAACAATTGTCAACCTGTACAGAATAAATAAATTCTTTTATTTCATCATCTATAAATTGTGGTGAAAGCATGGCAAGAATACGTTCGGTATTATCATAATTGATTAAAGAAGTTAAATCAATAATTGAAAAATTATTTTCTCCAGAGCGGAAGAATAACAATTGATGCTCTCTATCATTTTCAAGTAAGATGTAGTAGTTATTGTTTTTAATAACAGTATATCCTAAAAAAATAAGTATTTGTTGTAATTTCATCTGTTTATATTTTTTTGTTATTAAATCGGTCAGATGTAACTCCCACATAATCATTTTCCTGTGTGAGGAATATTTTGCTCATGGTCGTTTCATCATCAATAAATTTAAGGTTTATCTAAATAGGAATTAATTAAGTTGGTTATTTCTTGATTGATTCTAACAAAATTGGCATCCACCTGATTTTGGAATATTTGTTTATCCATATTTTCATCACCAGTATTTGTAACAAGAGCAAAATCAGGAATTTTAGAAACATATTTTGAGTAAATTTTTTCTTTATCAAAATAAGGAAATTGAGCTGAAAAAAAAGGAGGTTTACCTCCGGCAATTTTTCCAGTAAAATGGCCTATCCCCTGCCCTGCTACATCTCTACTTTGAAGTACAGATTCTTCTTGAAGCGTATCACTTTGGCTAAAAGAAGATTCAGAAGTAGAATAACTTACTTTCATTTTTTTTATTTTTCCGAAAACCTGAGAAACACGTTCGGCAGTTTCTTTACTGTTGGTCATTCCAATAAATTGATTACCTAAGTTGGATATAATAACTTTAGCCTCTTCTCTAGAGTAATCTCTTTCCAATTGAGAATAATCCTGTACACCTAACATAGTACAAACTTTATTGCTACGAGCTGTTGCAGGAAGTTTATCTAATTTTTTGATATAAACAGTTGGAAGCTCATCTATACAAAAAATACTTTTATTTTTTCCTTGCTGATTCATTTGCTGCATACATACGGATAAAATCAAAGAAATACCCGGAGACAAACTTTCTTCAATTTCAGGGTCATTACAAATGGTAAGCATAATAGGTTTGCTTGAATTGGTAATATTCAAATCAAAATCATCCTTACCTAATACCCAAAAAATTTCTTTATTACGAAGTTTGGTAAGGGGTAATTGAATAGAACTGATAGCTCCTGCAATTTGCCCAGCAGCTTCTTTTTTATGAGCAATTGTAATAGGCTGCATCATAATTGCCGCATCATTATCAGTACAAAGAACATCCATAAATTTTTCATAGTCATTGAGTATAAAACTTATTGCATGGGGTAAGGTGCAATATTCCGGATGATTATTTCTTAAAAACCAAATGGTTGCCTTTAAAATACTAATGGCATTTTCCGCCCAAAAATCAGTTTTTTTAATCCACTCTTTATTTAAGTTTTTCATAATAATATCAGCAGCTTCAGAAGCATGTAACTGTGTTCTTAAATAACGAGGAGCAATAGGATTACATCTAACACTTTGTTCAAGCAAAGAAAAGTTAATCATTGCAAACTTTGTTTTAGTGTTGGTTTTAGTATTATACAACGCATTATAGGCAGTTAAAGCAAGCGTTGGTGGGTTTCCCTTATAATCATAAACAACTCCCGCAAAACCTTTTTCAATAGCTTGATGAATGAAAGGTTCAATTAAACTGGCAGATTTACCGCTTCCTGCTCCACCTTCAACCCAAATTCCCTGTTGTGGGGAGTGAACAACAAGTTTTCCTTTGTTGGTTTTAAAAGAAAAAGAGATTTCGTTTTCTTCTTCAGAAGAAACACCATCGAGCATATTTTCTTCTATCAAAGAGTTGTTTTGTTTTGAAAAATACAACGCTGTTGGATAAATAAACAATAAAAGCAATGCAGGAAAAATAATTAAATCATATATTTCATAACCCAAATAACCAAATAAAATAGCCCCTCCCAGAATAATAGCAATGAATAAATACTTGGTTACATTTTCTTTTTCAAGTTTTCTTCCAAACTTCAAACTTGGAGTAAACCATGCAAGAAATCCAACAGAAAAACAATAAGCTAACCTTATAAAAATCATTTTAGAATTAAAATTTTCATAAAAGTAAAACAGCGGTTGGTACAATATACTTTCTTGTTTAGGAAGCCACAGCCTATTAAATAACACCCAATCAAGGATGATTATAATTAAAAAAAATAATACAAAAATTAAAATAAAAGATTGAATATCTTTTTTTTCTTTAGTAAGAGACATTATATGTTTAGTTTAAGGAGGTGCAAAATTAAACTAAACAATTCTTTTATACTCATACTTAGTAGATTTTCGGAAGAAAAGATACTTAGTATGAGTAATGCTCGAAACCAAAGTAAATCTATTTTCCGTTCGCAGGTGGAGGTTTCGGTATAAAACAAGATAAATTATCTTTTTAGGTTTTTATTTTTCTTGCCTTTCGTATGAAGTTCTTCATCCTCATTCTTGTTTCGCTTATTATCATAGTTTACAACATTGGGAATAAAATCATTATTTTCCTGCTGAGAATTATCTTCCTGTGGATTAAAAGAATTATTATCAAATTGATAGTCTTTATCAATTTCATTATTATTTGTTCTATTATTTTCAAGCTGCTGCACAATTTTATTCCAACTTAAATCACGGCTAATTTCACTTGCTTTAAAAGTATTACTATTTTCAACATTAAGCGTTGTAAAACTTACCCCATAAATCCCTGAAGAGTTCTCATATAATTGAGTTTCAATATTTCTACTTTTAAGAAATTTACTAAAGTCCTCAACAGTTTCAGCACGTTGAATTGCTTTTCCAACGATATTCTTAATGTACTGTTTTTGTTGCTTATCAGAAACACTTTTGATTTCTGGACCATGATGTAAATTTTTAGCAGAAAATCTCTCAGGAAGTTTATCTTCATTAAAATAATAGTAAATGTCCTTTTCCTGGTCTTTAATTCCATAAACATATTGATTTTTACTTTTAACAAAACGCACATATAATCCTGCATTTTTAGTTAAGTCTTCAAATTGTTTGGCCGTATTACTATTTTCTAAACCTTGTTCCAAAATATCTAGTAATTGAGATTTATAAGTCTTTTTAAGGGTATTGGAATTTTCTAATAAATCTAAAACCGGCTTGTGAGAACTGCCTAATAATGCTTCTAAATGTTCATTATTTAAGTCCTCTTTTAAAAGTAAAGGCTCTATATCTTTGATGTGTTCTATAATCAATGGTTTTAAAGCTTCATCATTATAAGCCTTTAATATTGCTTTTTGTAATGAATATTTATTCGCATTAATAATCCTTAACGATTCTGATTTATCTTTTCGATTATATTCCGTTACGACTAAATCATATTTTATCTCTAGTTCTCTACTTAATCGTTGACTATCCTTTTTATAAAAAGATCTCATTTGATTATTAAACTTTCCGGTATCATCGATATTTGAAACAACAACATGATAATGCTGGTGTTCTTTATCATTATGTTTGTAAATAATAAAAGGATGTCCTGTAAATCCCATTTCATCAAGATAGTCATTGGCAATTATTTTAAATTGATCATCTGAAATCTTGTCTTGATAATTAAAACTAAAAGGAATGTCATGCCCTTTATTTTTGACACTATTATTCATTTTTGCTATGTCTTTAAAATAATTTATCACTTCGTTTTTCTTCGTATAACTAAAAGACGAAACAATGACTTCCCCCCTACCCTCTTGAACTTTCTTATCATGATAATTAATAATTCCATGATAACCAGTTAACCCATTTGAAATTTTAACAATCATTTTATTGTAATTTACTACGTTTTCGATAATCAAATATTTCTTTTTTAAGCTCCTCCAAAGATTGAAACAAAAGCTCCTTTTCTTCATCATTAATGAAATTAATATGGTTTAATTTCATCGATATTTGATTAATATTAACTCCTATTCTTCGTAAATTATCAATATATGTTTTATATGATTGTTCTAATTCTATATGTTTTTTTTCAAATTCCTTATAATCATTATCTCCAAAAAAGATACATTTCTTTATAAATGTTCCTAAATATTCTTCATTACTTTTAACATATAACTTATCTAATACTGCAAGTTCATCTTGATTAAATTTAAGCGGAACTATCTTATTATTTTTATTATATTTTGACCAATCTACTTTCTTAATATTCTTTTTATCCATCTAATTTTTTTTAAACTTGCGACCATCGGGAGAAAGTTTTTATGAAATGCTCCGTCATTTCGCAAGGTGGGCGTTTTGCGTTGGTAATACCAAAACGCCCACCTTGCCTGTAAATTTCATATAATTGAATACAAATATAAAAAAATTACATTAATAAAAAACAATTTTATCATGGCTTTAGGAAAAAAATATTGTTCAACCTTGAACTTTATATAAAATAAAAGATTCTCCGAACACTCATCTTTCGATTGACCCAAATTATTCATACCTATTACGTGTATCTCTTAAAACGACTAAGAATCACTATCAACTTGATGCAGACGTACCTCAAATTTAAGTGGGATTATATCGGGACTAACCGCCTACAGAGTACTCGGGACATTAAAATTCATGAATAATGGCGATTAACTTTAAATAAAAACACAAAAAATAAAAAACACAAATAATTAAAAACTTTACAACTTAAAAACACTATAACACAAAAACATAATTTATTAAAATATAAATAAATTAAAATATTATTATATTAATTAATATTATATTTAATTAAAATATTAA
>PHDR01000180.1 GCA_002841035.1 Bacteroidetes bacterium HGW-Bacteroidetes-12
TTTCGGCAATAAGTTCTTCTGGTTTTCTGATGTGTTCGAGTACATCGGACAAAATTACTGTGTCAAAAATTTTACTTTCAATGGGTAATGGCTGATTAATATCCGTTTCAATGTCTAAAAAAGGATTTTTATGGATAGTATTTGCCCAATCTACGCAAGTTACATCTAGAGTATAATTTTTATAAGCTTCATAAAGTGGAACCTTCCCACAACCTAAATCTAATAAGTTTCCAGAAACATAAAGTGGAATATTTTCTTGATAAAATGAAGCTACCAAATCTACAAATAAGCGAGAAGAAACAGTTACATCCTTCTTATTTCTAGATGCTTTTAGTTTGTTCCTTTTTAAGATATATTTACTTGGTATCCATTGGTCTTTACTTTGCATAAGCGGAGTTAAAGTAGTAAACTTATAACATTTTCATTAAATATTCATACATCTCCACCATGGCTTTGATGTCTTTTTTGTGTACTTTTTCATCTGGAGAATGAACATTGTCTTCGGGAGCTCCAATAAAACACCAATCAAAAGGATAAGGAGAGCGTTGGAGTGCATTTCCATCACTTCCTCCAGCACTTTCTACTTCAAGCTGAAAAGGAATTTTACTTTTTGTTGCTAACGCAATAATTTTATTAATATAACTTTTTCTTGGTATTCCAGAATCTCGCATAGAAATAGCAACGCCTTTTCCATGTTTTACTCCTTCGGTTACCCATGTGATATCAGAAATTAGGGCTTGTTTCACACCAAAACCTTCGTATAAAAATTTGGCTAAATAACCAACACTTCCCCCACCATGTTCTTCCCATGCGGAAAAGACTATTGCACCATTTTCTAGTGTTTTGGCAACTTCAAGTGCATTCCAAATACCTAAACGGTTATCCATATAACAACACTGAACATAGGCTTTGTCTTCTCTGAAATCAGGAAGATAAGTAAGCGTTGTTCCTCTGTCAAGGATACGTTTATATTTGGCTGAGTAGGTTAAAAATTGATGTTCATCTTCTTTGGCATCTAATTCACACACTATTTTTCCTTGACTATCTTCACCAACTAATTTAACTCCTTTTTTGGCAGATGGACCTCCAATTTTAATAAGGTTATTGTTGTAACCAACGGTATAACCAACAGAATCCATGTGAGCAAAAATAGCTGTTTTAGGCTTTCCAAAAACTAAGATAATACAATCCTGAAAATCTTCCCCCATTAAAATCTCAGGTTGAACTTTCCAGTTTTTTTGTTCTTTTTTGATGTGCTTCAACAGAAATTGAGACATTACATCTTCACTTCCAGAAGGAGCGTGAATTTCGCAAAGTTTTTTTAGAAGTTTCATGTAGTAGATATGAAAAACCATTTTCTCCCTCCCTTTGGGAGGGTTGGAGTTGGCTTTTAGTTATTCAGCATTACAGGCATAACCAACATCAACACATCTTCATTATCATCTTCTTTTTCAACAGGAGTAAGGATGCCAGCTCTGTTTGGAGCAGACATTGCAATACTTACATTTTCAGATGTTAGATTTGTAAGCATTTCGATTAGAAAAGCAGCATTGAAACCAATTTCCATATCTTCACCTTCATATTGGCAAGTTAATCTTTCGTTTGCTTCATTAGAAAAATCAAGGTCTTCCGCTGAAATATTTAATTCGCTTCCTGTTATTTTTAATTTTATTTGATGTGTGGTTTTGTTAGAGAAAATAGCAACTCTTTTCAGTGAGTTTAAAAATGAAGTTCTAGTAACAGTTAATACGTTTGGATTTTCAGTAGGAATTACTGCATTGTAATTCGGGTATTTCCCATCAATTAAACGTGATATTAATTTTGTGGTGTCAAATTCAAATGTTGCATTGGTTTCATTGTAGTTTATAACAACATCTTCATTCACATTGCTTAAAATATTTTTTAGAAGTGTTAATGGTTTTTTTGGAAAAATAAAGGAAGAACCCGTTTTTGCTTTTAAATCTGTTCTTCTGTATTTTACTAATTTATGTGCATCGGTAGCCACAAAAGTAACATCATCATTATTTAATTCAAAGAAAACACCAGACATTACTGGACGTAATTCGTCATTTCCAGTTGCAAATAATGTTTTGGAAATAGCGTTTTCAATTATACTTGCAGCTATGGTAATAGAAGATGGGTTATTAATTTGAGGTACTTTCGGGAATTCATCTCCATTTAAACCACTCAATTTGTATTTTCCTTGGTCGGAAGAGATTTCTACACCAAAATCATCATTATTAATAGTGAAAGTTAAGGGTTGGTTTGGAAAAGTTTTTAGTGTATCTAACAATAGTTTAGCAGGAATTGCTATCATCCCATCTTCTTTAGATTCAACACTTGTTTTTGTGGAGATGGTGGTTTCTAAATCAGAGGCTGTGATAGTAAGTTCACTTTCTGAAATTTCAAACAAAAAGTTATCTAAAATAGGCAGTGTATTGTTGGTATTTAAAACACCACTAATTTGTTGTAGCTTTTTTAGTAGTGCAGAACTTGATACTATAAATTTCATCTGTTTGTATTTATTGTTAGTGTTTAATTAATGAACAAAAATAATTTTTTAATAATGCTAAAGCAGGGAAAAAAAACAATAATTATCAACAATGTTAATAAGTTGTATTACGAATGAATCAGAAGCATAGTAAAGAAATTATAGCGAAATAATTTCTATAACTTGCCAGTCATTTCCTTCTTCTCGATTATTGTAATAGAATTTTTCACTTTTTGCTTCATTAATGCCATTTCAATCACTTCAATCATTGTTGAAACATAATGAAATTTCAGCCCTTTAATGTAGTCTTCTTTAATTTCAGCTATGTCTTTTCTGTTGTCTTCCGAAAGTATAATTTCTTTGATGTCCGCTCTTTTTGCAGCTAAAATTTTCTCTTTAATCCCTCCTACAGGCAACACCCTTCCTCTTAACGTAATTTCGCCAGTCATGGCTAAGTTTGCCTTAACTTTGCGTTGGGTAAATGCCGAAGCAATTGCCGTAAGCATGGTTATTCCAGCTGATGGTCCGTCTTTTGGGGTTGCTCCTTCAGGCACGTGAATATGGATGTCCCATTTTTCAAAAATTTCGGTTTTTAAATCTAAAATTTCTGCGTGTGCTTTTAAATAAGCTAAAGCAATTACAGCCGATTCTTTCATTACTTCACCTAAATTTCCTGTTAGGGTTAATTTGCCTTTTCCTTTACTCAAACTGGTTTCGATAAATAAAATATCTCCACCAACTGATGTCCAAGCTAATCCAGTAACAACTCCAGCAACATCATTTCCTTGATATTTATCTTTAGAATGTCCGGGGCCTAAAATTTTCAATAAATCTGTTTCGATTACCTTTGGGTTACTTTTTTCTTCCATGGCAACTTCTTTGGCTTTTTGACGCACAATTTTAGCTAATTTTTTCTCTAAATTTCTTACGCCAGATTCTCGGGTATATTCGGTAATTACTTTTTCAATAACATTTTTAGATAATAAAAGGTGTTTTTTTGTTAAACCATGATTTGTAAGTAGCTTAGGAATAAGGTGCTTATTGGCAATTTCAATTTTTTCTTCCACGGTGTAGCCATTAATTTCAATAATCTCCATTCTATCTCGTAAAGCGGGTTGAATAGAAGAAAGTGAGTTGGCGGTAGCAATGAATAATATTTTAGATAAATCGTAGTCTAATTCTAAAAAATTATCATAAAAATTTTCATTTTGTTCTGGGTCTAATACTTCCAAAAGTGCTGATGATGGGTCGCCTTGATGACTCATTCCAACTTTATCAATTTCGTCTAACACAAAAACGGGATTAGAAGAATTTGCTTTTTTTAGGTTTTGAATTATTCTTCCAGGCATTGCTCCAATATAGGTTTTTCGATGTCCTCGTATTTCTGCTTCATCTCTAATTCCACCCAACGACATACGTACATATTTTCTACCTAGTGCTTCAGCAACAGATTTTCCAAGCGAAGTTTTTCCAACACCAGGAGGTCCATACAAACATAAAATAGGAGATTTTAAATCACCTTTTAGTTTTAAAACAGCCAAATGTTCAATTATCCTTTCCTTTACTTTGTCTAATCCAAAATGGTCTTTATCTAAAATGCGTTGTGCTCGTTTTAAATCAAAATTATCTTTGGAATAGTTTTGCCAAGGAAGTTCAAGTAATGTTTCTATATAATTGGATTGAACAGAATATTCAGCAGCTTGCGGATTTAGTCGTTCTAGTTTTGTGAGTTCTTTTTCAAAGCGTTCTTTAACTGTTTTGCTCCATTTTTTTGTTTTTGCTTTCTTTTTAAATTCTAAAATTTCTAATTGTTGAGGATCTCCACCAAGCTCTTCTTGAATTTGTTTGATTTGCTGATTCAAGAAATATTCACGTTGTTGTTTGTCTAAGTCGGTTCTTACTTTTGATTGAATATCATTTTTTAATTCTAATAATTGCAATTCTTTGGTAAGGTGTTGAAGTAATAAAGTAGCCCGTTCTTGTAATTCAGGAGTTTCTAAAAGTGTTTGTTTTTCTTTCACTCCTGCATTCATATTTGATGCTATAAAGTTGATTAAAAACGTAGGGCTTTCAATGTTTTTTATTGCAAAAGTAGCTTCTGTAGGTATGTTTGGCGATTGTTGTATGATTTGCGAAGCTAAATCTTTTATGGAGGAAACAAGAGCGTTAAAGCTTTTTCCACTTGGTTTTTCTATTTGATTGAATTCAGTTACTTTCGCTTTTATATAGGGTGCTGTTTGTGTAAATTCATCAATTTTAAATCGTTTTTTCCCTTGAATAATTACAGTAGTATTGCCATCGGGCATACGTAACATTTTAAGGATAAAAGCAATAGTTCCTATTTCATTCAAATCTTTTGGAGCTGGATCTTCAATAGAATCGTCTTTTTGAGCAACAACCCCTAATGTTTTGTTGCCATTGTAGGCTTCTTTAATAAGTTTTATAGATTTATCTCTTCCCACCGTAATTGGAATGATGACTCCTGGAAACAAAACAGTGTTTCTAAGTGGCAAAAGAGGAAGTTCTTTTGGTGTTTCTTCTGCGTTAATTTGTTCTTCATCGTCATTTGATAATAAAGGAAGAAACTCGGTGTCATCGTCAATTATGTTGGAAATAGCTAAATTTTCAAAGTTGAAATTATCGTTCATAGTATTTGCGAAGGTTAAAATATATTAAAATGGGTTACTTTTCAAAAAAAACTAAAATGTCAATGGTTGTGCCAATCGTGAAAATCGGAAATTTTGGCGGAATTATTTTCTGAATACTTTTGTTTGCTCAAATATGGCAGTTAATATGTCTTTATCAACTTCTGAAAGCGTAATTTTTCTTCTTTCCATTACTTTCTCAGCAACATCAAAAGCTTTTTCTAGTTGAAAAGTTGCATTTTCACCCCACGAAAAAGAAGGAATGAATTTTTGTTGAAATCCGCCTCCAAAAATATTTACTGAAACTCCCACAACTGTACCTGTATTGAACATGGTGTTTATACCGCATTTAGAATGGTCGCCCATAATTAATCCACAAAATTGCAAACCTGTTGGCTCTAATTTATTGGTTTGATAGCTCCAAAGACTTACTTCACCATAATTATTTTTTAAGTTAGAATTGTTAGTGTCGGCACCTAAATTGCACCATTCGCCAATAACAGAATTACCCAAAAAACCATCGTGCCCTTTGTTGGAAAACCCTTGAATAACGCTGTTTGAAACTTCTCCGCCTACTTTTGAATGTGGTCCGATGGTCGTGCCTCCATAAATTTTTGCTCCCATTTTGAGGGTGGCGTGTTCGCACAAGGCAAAAGGTCCTCTAATTAAGCTTCCTTCCATTATTTCGGCATCTTTTGCAATGTAAATTGATCCTTCAGAAGAATTTAATACAGCAGCTTCCACTTTTGCTCCTTTTTCTATAAAAATGTTTTTACCAATAATAGTGTTGGAAGAGCTTATTTTAGCTGAAATTCTATTTGCAGTAAGCAGTTCAAAATCTTGTTCAATTGCTTGGTGGTTTTTAGTGAAAATATCTGTGCAATTATTGATATTTAGTAAGTTAAAATCAGAAATATCAATGATAGATTCAAATTGACCATCATTAAATACCTTTAAATTGCATTTTGCAACAACTAGCGTTTCGTTTATAACCAGTGCTTC
>PHDR01000181.1 GCA_002841035.1 Bacteroidetes bacterium HGW-Bacteroidetes-12
GTTGTAAATGTGATGCTATTTACACTGATTTCTGCTTCCATATACCCTTGGTAGCGTTTAACATCAATGTCTTTATAAGTAGGAAGACTTCCATCAATGTTGTAATCTATGGAAAGTACCTGATTGGTTAGCGTTACTGTTGAATAGGCTGCTGTAACTAAGGTAATATTATAATTAACAGTTAAGTTAAATGATGAACCAATAGTGTTGCTTGGTAAGTCAAATTCGGGAAATAAGGATTCTTCGTATTTTAGCGTAGCAAAAATAGTGGATGATTTAACTGATGGAGTTATGGGTGGAATATAAAAACCACTGTGTTGTTGGTCAGCAATGGTAAGGTATCCAACATTATTAATAGAAGGACCATTAAGGAAAGTAACTATTTTATCATTGCCTCCATAGCTTAATAAGCTGGAGAGTATTCCTATTGTTAGGACGATTGCTTTGTTTAATTGCTGTGCCATTATTCTAATTATTAGGTTAATAGAGTTGCTTTTTTATGGTGTATTCTTTGTAATGCTCACTTACCACTGCTTTACCTCCTTTTATAGTGAAAAATTGCTTTTCACTAAACTCGTTCACTAAAAATTTTGGATTAAAAACAACATTACTATAAGTGATTATTACTTTTTTTATGGGATTATCGTTTTCTATTTTTTCATAAAAATAAGTAACTTGCTGCATTACATAGTTGGCTGATATTTTAAGGTGCATTTTTTCGATTCCATTTTGTCCTAAAGGAATTTCATACGTTTTGGTTTCTTTTGTAGAGGATATCAATTTTATATATTTATTTAAATTGGTAGTATCTGTTTTAAAAGAAGTTAAAATATCCATTTGATTTTGCGACACATTAGCATCATTACTATAATTGGCTAGTTCTAAATAAGTAATTATCTTTTCATTTTTTAATACCAAAATGTTGTATTTTTTATTTTTAAAAGTGATTTTATCTCCGAATTCAGAATGGTAATTATCCTGTTGCTTTTTTACAATTCCTTTTTCAACGATATTGGCTTCTGTATTGTTCCAATGATAAACTTGCATTTCTATATTCATTTTAAAGGAAACATTTTGGTATTTTTCATTCATTTTGATGATGTCGTCTTTATAATTTTGAGAAAATGCTACTGCAAAACCACATAGAAAAAACAGCAAAAGAACCATTCTCTTTAAAGGGGTAAGCGATATATAATGAAATTTATACTTCATATTTATAGTTATTTTTTTATGGTTGAATTCCAGTTGGATTTCGTTTTACATTTTTTCTGTTAGACACAATGGTTCGCATTCCGTCTTTTGTTTCTTTTTTAATTTGAACTAGGCTACCTTCTTCGTCATAACTATAAATTGTTGCGTAGTTTCTATCGTCTAATTCCGCTTTTAGCCAAAGTGTGGTAGGGTCATATACATAGGTTTTAATGTTGCTCACAAAAGGTTGTGCACGCACATCATCTAAATAAATTGTTCCACCAACCGCTTCAATTTCAATAGTAATGCTAGTTGCCGATCCTGAAATAATAAACTTTCCTTCTAAGCGTTGCCATCCTTCTATTTTTTGTTGTGAAGAAGAAGTGAAAATGGTTATAGGATTAACTCCGTCATTCAGCGTCAGTTTTGCAGATGCGTTAGCACCTAATTTAACCCAAGCACTAAAATAATATTCTTCAATAGCACTAGGGGTAAAAGATGCTCCCGAGATAGTTCCTCCGATAACATTCATAAAAATTGCTTTATTTTGATTGGTTATTTGCATTGATACATTTCCCGTATGTGCTTCTGATGTGACTAATTGGTGAGTCCCCGTAAAAGGAATGTGTCCTTTATTAGGAGAAGTTGGTGTTGTATAGTTATTATTTAAATAATCTTCAAAACCATCAAAAGCCAGTTCTCTGTAATCGGTGTTGGAAGCCACTGCCGTTACTACGGAATTTTTATACCCATACATGGCTGCCGATTTAATGTTTAGAGCATCTTGGTTTTCTAATTCAAATCCATAAGGGCTGTATTGATTTACCTGATTGGCTTTAATCCATTTTACATTTGTTGCAGAAGGTAGCCAATTGAACAATCCAAAGTTATCATAGGTCCCATCTATACTTGTTTGTGTATTGCTAATTAACAAGGGTGAAGGAGTTGGATTTGTTTGTTTTCTATCAACATCAAACACAAAATTTTGATGTGTACGCCAGATATTTTCTGCACCAAACCTTGTGGTGGCAACTGGAAGGGTTGAACTAGGCACAGCATCGGCATAATCAATATTCCAAGAAGAGCTATATTTAGTAGCACTTGCATGTAACACTCCATCTATACATTCATTTAAACATTCGGCATTTAATAATTTACCCCATATTGTTTTACCACTACCATCCACTGCTTTTACTTCATTACCATGTTTGGTCAATATCATAGTGGTAACATCAAAATTAGCGGGATTTGTTAAATTAACAGATGAAGGGAAAATAATATTTAAGTTATTTTCTTGACCACAAAGATCATTTTCGTAAAACAAAATATTAAGCTGATTTGTGGGGTCAATACTAACTCCTCTTATTGCAATTTCTTCATGTGTTAAACAATCCTCAAAACTAATGTTGTCAATTGTTGTTATAATAAAAGTAGGATTAGGAGTAACTTTTGTTGCGAGGTTAATAGCCTCAAACAACGGGAATTTTCTTTCGGTTATAGGATTAGATAATGAAACAATACTTCCTGTAGGTACAGATTGTTGGTTTCGGTAACCCGAACGAGCAATTTTGAAAAGTCCAGGAATACTTGGTGTTGCAGATATTCCATTTTCATCTTTTAGTGTGCCATTTTCTTCTACCCAATACCTAAACTTGGTATTAAGATCAATTAACTCATCACCAGGACGAACAAAAGGAGAAGTAGTGTAATTGGTAATAATTGTTCCTACATTTTTGTAGGCGCCTCGCATTCCTTCATGTTCCCAATGGGCAGCATAGGTGTAATCATAAATGGGTTTATCAAAATCATTCGTAGTAGTAGTAAGTAAGGGAGAACCTGTTTGGGCATCATAATAGATGTTTTGAGTCTTCGTTCTTGCTCCTTCTTTTGTGGTAACCTGATTATCCAAAATACCATTACGGGTAATTATCTTATTAGTAGCTACTGACCGAAACATAGAATGGGAATTTGACAAACTTGGCATTCCCGTTGGAATCGGAAGAACCAATACTATAGGAGGGGTTATAGTTATATTGAGATTTAAATTAGTTTGAAAACCTCCAGAAATAATATTTGTTTTATTTTCTCGCATATCGATATAGGTTTCTATGTATTTCCCTATTTCTACATTGTCAACAACTTTTGCATCGCCTGTAAGCACAGCTACTGTGTTGCTTAATTTATTTCCTGAGGGTTTGTTGCGTACAAAAGGTTGTTGGGTTTTGTAATGATAAAAAGTGGCAGCAACTGGTTCTACACCTGGAGTCCCAGGCTTTGGATCTGTGGAACTAATAGGAATAGTATAAGTAGCTACGGAATAAGGTTTTCCGTGCATGTTATTTAATTCTATGGAATACCCTTGCGAATAGCCATTGTTGTGATGATCATAGCTCCCTATAAATGGAACAGGAATAGATAAATTGTAGCCATCATAGTCCACCCCTGTTTTATTGGTATATACAGGAAAGTCTCGGGCAGTATAAAATTCATTAATAATGATACCACTTACCGCTTTTTTCACTTTTGTTCCTCCACTATGTTCTTGTTCTATATTTCTTACAGTAACTCTACTATACCCTACATTGGCAGAAGGAAATAAGTTCTCGTTAAAAGGATCTTCTCTCATCAAGTTCTGGTCTTTTAGAATCAGTCTATCATTAATGGGGCTAGCAGGTTGCCGAAATGGGTTTTCTTCTCCACCTATCAGCGGCTCATATTCTGCTACCCCTGAACTGGTTGTGCCATCTTCTAATGTATAGTCATAACTTTGACCATAACTGCTGGATTTAAAAAGAGGGTTATCATTATTCAATCCCTCCCAATCATCATTTAATTTAATTTCATTTACCCTACATCCCCCTCCATATTTTTTGCCTGTAGCATTGTTTAAACGGATATAAGAAGGGTAGGTATCACTACTCACTTCTATTTCGTCACACCAGCCCGCCATAATACCATAGTTGTAAAAACCAGTAAACAATTGTCCAAAACTAAGTACGGTACTTAGTAAAGAAGGAACTACTGTTACTATTGATGCCATAGAACTGATTGCACCTAACCCTGTGTTTTGCCCTGAAACTAAATCATCTCTATTGTAACGCAATTCTCGCAATCCAGCCATTTTTATCGGATTAACTTCTGACTGAATCACTTGATGTGCAGGAACATTTCTTACTTTTATCCACGCTTTGTTACTTTTACCATTAATATCAGGCTGATATAATCCAGAACCCTCAAACTTAGCATACCCTTCCACATAATCTCTAGCTGAATTTTGACTTACTAAAGCATCTTTAGGCTTTTTTAACTTCATATAGGCTTTAAAATAGATTTGCTCTATCCCTGCAACATAGTCGGCTAATTCGTTGATGTCCACTGCCCTGTCTAATTCAATATAGATGCGTTGGTCGTCTTTAGTTAGTTTGTTACCAATACCACTACCAGCTGTTCCTGTGCCTATTATTCGAAACATTTGAGCGGCTTTCCTGTTTTGGACATACGCATAATCGTCCGATTCGTAATCTATTGTTAACGCTCCTCCTGAAGGCATGACTACTTTAGTAAGGTTCCATGCAGAAGCGTCTGTATTTCTGTCGGCATAATCACCAAATTGATTGCAATAAGGTTGATTAAAATTTGGAGTTAGATAATTGCTAGTTGAAAATTCTTTAAAAGGTCCTTGAGCTTGATAATTTCCCCAACGATCAATTTTATCGATGTTGTAAGAAGGATTGGCGTTAGGTTCTGGTGTTCCATCATGATTTACATCTCCATAAGTAAACTCATAAGGACTCAATTCTCCTTTTTTAGTGTTTTTATAGTATTTGAACCAAACATGGGTTAAGGTTAATTTTCCCCCTCCAATAGCTGTTGAGTTTGGTGTACCAAAGCACAAACTGTAATTATATTTAAAATGAACAGATTTAATAGGTTGGTTAAGAGCTGACTTATTATAAAGTGTAATAACATCTAATTTAAGTAGCTTATCAGTTGTGTTTACTCCTCCATTTGGTCCATTCACACCTAATCCGTCCTCTCGTTGACTCAACGTGAATTTAGCAATATGGGTTTTGGTTTCTATGGATTCCAAGTAAACCATCTCTTTCTCACCATAAGAATACCCAGACATGTCATCCATATCATTGGTGATTTTTCCTTCTATGTTATTTCCTTTATTCAATTCGTAGGGAGCTCGCCATTTAAATTCATTTTTTTTGATGTAATTAAATTTTACCCAATAACCCAAATCATCATCGGTAGGCCCATTATTGGTTAAGTCCACATAATCGGCAGACAATACTTCGGTTAACAAATAAGAATGTGCATAAGCTGGTGTTGCTGTTTTTGAATACAGGTTGGATAAGCCTGAATTGTTTGAAGTTGAATTTTCATTTCCTGTATATGTGCGAGTTCTATTAACTGTGCTAGTAGAACCATCAATCGAAAAAGTTACATCTTCTTGAGCAGTGTTATAAGCAGGCAAATCATACACATAACGATTTCCATCTGGGTTTACTACAGAAATTCCGCCTATATGATGGGGTTTTCCCAGACCAAATGGCTCTGCAGGACTATAACCTAATTGAGTGAAATCACTAGGGGAATTGCTAGCATACAATGAATTACTTACGTCATTTCTAGTCAAATATTCTATACTTTGCACACGCGTTTGTCTTTTTGAGAGATTGGCAGGTGTGGTTAATTGTGTTTTTGTTCCAGCTGGGGTTTCAATGATGTTTTTTACCTTAGGAACAGCCGTAATTTTATCCCACGTTTTTCCTAAATTAAACCGAAAAGGTAATTCATTGTTGTTTTGATTTCCCCCTTCAAAAGGTTCGGTTAATACAGTTTCGCCCAATGCTCGAAAATAGGCAGGTTCATAAAGATTATCAGAATTGGAGACTTTAAATTTATAGTAATTGGTAGCGGCATGGTCATGGTTTTGC
>PHDR01000182.1 GCA_002841035.1 Bacteroidetes bacterium HGW-Bacteroidetes-12
TCAACTCTCATCCACATTCCTACCCAGCCTTTAACATCTTTTGTTTTGATATATCCAGTAAGTTTAAGCTTTGAATCCAAATACTGTTCGGCAGAAAAACTTTGCATTATTGTTCCAAATTTGTTTTTAATTTCAGGGTTTATTGATTTTAAATAAGCGACTTTTCCATTTCGTTGACTGTCTTCAACTATTCCTATTTCATAAGAACTCGGCTCACTACCCCTTAAAAACCAGCCTTTGACTTCGTTTAATTCAACAACAGTAAAAGACAATCCAATTAAAGATACTAGTGCAATAAGTGTGATTTTTTTTGTCTTCATAATTTTTATTTTTAAGGTTCACAAGATAATACACTCAAAAAGCTAAAAGGTTCAATGAAAATGAAATTTTTATTTTAGAGAGGCTATTCGCTCACTCAAAAACCCACTTAAATCAAATTGATTTTTTAAAAGAATTCCCTTAAAATTAGAAGCTTTTTTAATGGCTTCTTCTAAATCAAATTCTTGTTGAGTTTGTGTAAAATAATGTTGTTTTTCAACATGATATTTTGCTAAATACTCTTGCTCGGTCTGACCAGGAGTAGGTACTAAAACCGCTTTTTTACCCAAAACAGCCAAATCCATTATAGTAGAATAACCTGCTCTTGAAATAACCAAGTTACTTTGGCTAAGTTTCCCCAAAAACAATTCAGTTGCTAAGTGATTGTGCACTTCTAAATTTTTTAACTGTAAATATTCCGGAATTTTATTTTCTGATGGAAGTCCTCTTACTACAACTAATTTCAATGCTGTTTTTTTAGCTTGTTTGGCTACTAAACTTTCAAAAACAGTTCGTTGTGGCTCAGGTCCAGAAATAATAATAAAAGCATCGTATTTCAGCTCTAAAAATGAGTCCTTGCCTGAAAATCTTGATAATGGTCCTATAAAAAAAGTAGGTGTCGCATTTAGTTTTTTGGTGTGCGATAAATTACCACTAAGATTATTTTTGCCTTCACCATCAGGTACCCAGCATTCATTAAATTTTTGTATAAAATGGTGATTTATTTTATTGAGCCACTTCTTCCCATAAGGCGCTTGAATGAATAATTGATGTGTAATGAAAATAGAGGGTACTTTTTCCGACCAACATCCATATCTATTATCAGAAATTACCAAATCTATTTTATATTCATTAATAATGTTTTGCAATAATTGATGTTCTTTTTTAATACTTCTAAGTAATCCAGGAAGTTGTTGCAGCATTTTCAGGCTCATTCTGCCATTAGTTGTGTATCGAATAATATATCCAGGTAATTGAACAAATTTCAATTGAGGAAAAGTGGTTTTTAAAAAACTTAATGGTGCTTTGTCGGCAGCAATAATTACTTCATGTTCTAAATCAATTAATGCGTTTATGATTGGAACACATCTGGCAGCATGACCCAACCCCCAATCTAATGGGCAAACTACTATTTTTTTACTGTTTTTAATCATAATTAGAAAAGCTAAAAATACCTATCTTTGCCTAAACTAAAAATATTTTGTTATGTTAAAAAAAATTGGTCTTGCATTATTCGCTATTTTCGTAATTATACAATTTTTCAGAATTGATAAAACCAATCCTGAGGTTATTGCCGAAAATGATTTTTTATATGCTGTTGGAGCTTCTGATGATGTAGCTCAAATTATTAAAACTTCGTGCTACGATTGTCATTCTAACACCTCTAAATATCCTTGGTATAGCAATGTAGCTCCTGTTTCGTGGTGGCTAAAAGACCATATTAATGAAGCTCGTGAAGAACTTAATTTTTCTGATTGGGAAACCTATAACATAACAAAAAAAGCAAATATTTTAGAAGAAGCCATAGAAGAAGTGGAAGAAGGAGAAATGCCGCTATCTTCCTACACACTAACACATGGAGATGCTAAACTTAATCCTGAACAAATTAAGCTATTAATTCATTTTTTTGAGACACTTAAAAGTGAATACGAGCAAGAAGCACAAAATTATTTGAATGAGGAATCAACCGAAATTCAGGAAGAAGATGAAAGCATCGGAGAATTAACGCTAAACAATGGAAAAAAATGGGTTGCCAATGCTGAAACCATAGAAGGCATAAAAAAAATGACCGCTATTTTGGCTGAACCTGTGGAAGAAGAACGAGTTGTTTTATATGTTGCTCGAGGACAACAATTAATGGAAGAATTTAAACTATTGGTTTCAAAATGCAACATGACTGGCGAAGCACACGAGCAACTTCATCACTATATTTTACCGTTAAAAGAAAAAATTGAACTATTGATGAATTGCGAAGACACAACATCTTGTGATCTTATTTCCTTAGATATATTGCGTTTTTTAAATAAATTCAATAACTATTTTGAAGGAGAACGGAATAGTTAACCTTTTGTTTTTTTATAAAAATTCATTTCAGAAAGATAGTTGTAAACGGGTTCGGTTAATAAATACTGAATGTCTTTTTTGTCGGCAATTGCTTTTCGAATAAAACTTGAAGAAAGTTTCATAACAGGAGCATCGCAAATTTTAATGTTGGCGTGTTTAAAAAGTAATAAATCTTTTTGATTATTAAGGCTAACATCTTCTCTTTCCTGTTCTGTTAAGGCCCTTGGATAAACATAAATAGTGTGGTTTGCTAAAATTTCTTCGTAGTTTTTCCATTTATGAAGCGTACGTAAATTATCTTCTCCCATAATTAATGAAAATTCGTGGGTTGGAAATTTTTCGTGTAAATAAATTAGGGTATCTGATGTGTAAGAAGGTTTTGGCATCGTAAACTCAATATCCGAAGCTTTTAATTTTGGGTTATTTTCAATAGCAACTCTAACCATTGCCAAGCGGTGATAATCTTCCAATAAAGAATTACGTGTTTTAAGTGGGTTTTGAGGTGAAACAACAAACCAAACTTCGTCCAAATCGGTATAGTTTGCCATATAATTTCCTATAATTAAATGCCCCACATGAATGGGATTGTAAGTCCCGAAGTATAAGCCTACTTTCATTTTTCTACTTTTTTAGAAAAGTGGAAACCACTTCCTGTGTTTTTTGTTGAGCATTTTCTAATACATCATTTACAATAATTACATCAAACTTATCTGCATAGCTCATTTCTTTTTCTACTTTGGTAAGGCGTTTTAGGATTTTTTCTTCTGTTTCTGTTCCTCTTTTTCTTAGCCTAGCTTCTAATATTTCTATGCTTGGTGCTTTCACAAAAATAGTTAACGCATTCTCTTTAAAATAATTTTTTAAACTTAATCCACCTTCCACATCCACATCAAAAATAACATGATTTCTCTGTTGCCAAATTCTTTCTATCTCAGTCTTTAGTGTGCCGTAAAACTGATCTGTATAAACCTCTTCCCACTCTACAAATTCATTAGCCGCTATTTTTTGTTTAAATGCTTGAGGAGTTAGAAAATAATAATCTTTCCCATTTTCTTCACCTGCTCTTTTTTCTCTTGTGCAGGCAGAAACGGAAAACATCAACTTTAAATTTTGTTGCAATAAATATTTAGTAATTGATGTTTTTCCAGCTCCCGAAGGGGCACATATTATTATACATTTTGGCATTGGTAGTAGTTAGTAGTTAGTAGTTAGTAGTTAGTATGGAATTTACACATTGATACATTTACACATTAACAAATCACAACACATTTAATGTTTGTTCTTTAATTTTTTCCAATTCGTCTTTCATTTCCACCACAATTTTTTGCAATTCGGCATGATTGGCTTTTGAACCGAGTGTGTTAATTTCTCTTCCTATTTCTTGGCTAATAAACCCAAGTTTTTTCCCTTGTCCATCAGGCAAAAGCATTGTTTCTTCAAAATAATCGAGATGTGTTTTTAATCGTAATTTTTCTTCTGTAATGTCATATTTTTCAATATAAAAAATAAGCTCTTGCTCCAATCTATCTTGATTTACCGTTAAATTTGTTTCGTTTAAGTGCGTTAAAATTCGTTCTCGAACGATTGTTATTCGTTCTTTTTCATAATTAGATACTTCACTTAATAACTGTGCTATGTTTTTAATGCGAGAAGACAACTCTTTTTGTAAAACAGCCCCTTCCGAAAGTCTAAACTCGTTAATATGGGCTATAGCTTCTTTTGCAGCACTTTCAATACTTTTCCATTCTGTTTCGTCTAACGCTACTTTTTCTTCCTTACTAAAAACATCGGGCAATTGCGTAATAATTTTAATTAAGTCGGTTTGTTCGTTAAGCTCATTTGCAATTTTTTTTAAATCGAAATAATATTTTTTAAATAGCTCTTTATTGATTAAATAACTTGGTGCAACAGCAACTTGATCAACATAAAGTAAAAATTCTATTTTACCTCGCTCCAACTCATTGCCTATGATTGACCTTAATTCGGATTCTTTTTCTTTATATGCCGAAGGAATTCGCATAGAAATATCGGCTTGTTTACTATTTAGCGACTTAATTTCTATATTTATTTTTTTGTAATTTACTTCTGCAATGGATTTCCCATAGCCTGTCATTGATTTAATCATTAATTATTTTTTTAGAGTACAAATGTAATTATACCTATTGTGATAAAAAACAATGCGAAAGACATTTTGCTTTAAACCACTTTTATTATCTTTAATTTAACAAAAATGAATAAAAACAAAATGCTATTTTTGTTGTTTAACTATAAAAAATAATTGTTACTACTCAGCTGTTCATTATGCCACTGATTACACTAATTTTCGCTGATTGCATACACAGATTTTATTTTTTTTAACTCTGCGAAAAAAATCTGTGTGAATTTCCGTAATCTGTGGCAACGAAAAGAAAAATAGATACCAGAGTAGTAACAAATAATTAAAGAAATTATGAGCAACATCAATTTTAACATAGAAAACGGAGTAGGAATAATTACATTAAATCGCCCCGATAAATTTAACAGTTTTATACGTCAAATGGCACTTGATTTACAAGCTCGATTAGATGAATGTGAGAAAAACTCCGAAGTTAGAGCCATTTATTTGACTGCCGAAGGTAAAGCGTTTTGTGCAGGGCAAGATTTAGCCGAAGCGATAGACCCTAACCAAACCGAACTAACCAAAATAGTTGAAGAGCATTACAACCCAATTATTGAGCGGATAAGAAACATTGAAAAGCCCATAGTTTGTGCCGTAAATGGCGTTGCTGCTGGTGCTGGAGCTAACATTGCCTTAGCTTGCGATATTACCCTTGCAGCAAAATCGGCTAGTTTTATACAAGCATTTAGTAAAATTGGATTAATCCCTGATAGTGGCGGAACGTATTATTTACCTCGTTTAATTGGCTTACAAAAAGCGGCTGCATTAATGTTTTTGGGCGATAAAATAATGGCAGAAGATGCTGAAAAAATGGGCATGATTTATAAAGCTGTTGCCGATGAGAATTTACAAGCCGAAGCTTTAACCATTGCTAGCACCTTAGCCAAAATGCCTACTAAAGGAATTGGTTTAACTAAAAGGCTGCTAAATGCAAGTTTTAATAATACCTTAACCAACCAATTAGCAATGGAAAACGAAATTCAAAACATTGCAGGAAATACGTACGATTATAAAGAAGGCGTAAATGCCTTTTTGGAGAAAAGAAAACCAGCGTTTAAGGGTGAGTAAATTCAATCACCAATCCCTCAGAAGAATAGGGTTAAAATACAACGAATTTAAAGTGAAAATAGATAAGTACATATCAACAGTTAAACAAATAAAATCTGAAATTCTTAGTAGTCGCTATAAAATTGCGTCTGTTGCGAATAAAGAACTGTTGTATTTGTATTTTAAGATAGGAAAA
Source organism: Bacteroidetes bacterium HGW-Bacteroidetes-12 (assembly GCA_002841035.1). Taxonomy (GTDB): domain Bacteria; phylum Bacteroidota; class Bacteroidia; order Flavobacteriales_E; family Vicingaceae; genus BRH-c54. The sequence continues at coordinate 5,784 of PHDR01000182.1, forward strand.
ATTATCTCAACTAAAGTTGAAAATGAAAAATGGGGAAATAATACTATTGAAAAATTATCTATTGATTTACAAAATGAATTAAATGGGTTAAGAGGCTTTTCATCTACAAACCTTAAAAGGATGCAAGTTTTTTATAGTGAATGGTTTCCTTTAATTGGACAATCTATTTTTACAGACAATGAATTTAGTCAGACACTGTCTGACGAATTGAAGAAAACTAAAAACGCAATTCGTCCGACACTGTCGGACGAATTGGAAAAATACTTCTCAAATATTAGTTTTTCAGCACATTACGATATTATTTTA
>PHDR01000183.1 GCA_002841035.1 Bacteroidetes bacterium HGW-Bacteroidetes-12
TAAAGTAATAATGAATAGTTCTGACGACTTTTTTGGTTCGTTTGAATTCAGACCTTTAGAGCCAGGTTATGGTATAACTGTAGGAAATGCACTTAGAAGAGTTTTGTTAAACTCCCTTCAAGGTTATGCAATTACTACTGTGAAGATAGAGGGTGTTGACCACGAATTTTCTGCAATTAAAGGTGTTGTAGAAGATGTGTCTCAAATTATCCTTAATTTAAAACAAGTACGTTTTAAACGACAAATCGAAGATATTGAAAATGAAAAAGTTATTGTAAACATTGGTGGTCAAGAAACATTGACAGCTGGTGATTTAGGTAAATTTACTTCAGCTTTCCAAGTGCTAAATACTGATTTGGTAATTGCACACATGGAAAAATCAGTTAAACTTCAATTAGAAATAACAATTAATAAAGGAAGAGGATACATTCCTTCGGAAGAAAACAAACCTAATGATGCAAATATTGGTGTTATCGCTATTGACTCAATACATACACCAATAAGAAATGTTAAATATACCATTGAAAACTTTAGAGTTGGTCAAAAAACAGATTACGAAAAATTAGTATTTGAAATAACTACTGATGGTTCAATTCACCCTAAAGATGCGTTGAAAGAAGCTGCTAAAGTATTAATTTATCACTTCATGTTGTTCTCAGATGAAAGAATTACATTGGATTCACCAGAAAGTTCTTCTGCAGAAGAATTTGATGAAGATTCATTACACATGAGACAGTTGCTGAAAACTAAATTAGTAGATATGGATTTATCTGTAAGAGCACTAAACTGTTTAAAAGCTGCTGATGTTGATACATTAGGAGACTTAGTATCATTCAATAAAAATGATTTATTAAAGTTCAGAAATTTTGGAAAAAAATCATTAACCGAATTGGACGAATTAGTTGAAAACAAAGGATTAACATTTGGAATGAATGTAGCTGCCTATAAATTAGATAAGGAGTAATAGCCATGAGACACGGAAAAAAAGTAAACCACTTAAGCAGACAAGCACCACATAGAAAAGCTATGTTGGCAAATATGGCTTGTTCTCTTATTGAACATAAAAGAATTAATACAACAGTTGCTAAAGCAAAAGCGTTGCAAAAATACATTGAACCGCTTATTACAAAATCTAAGACTGATTCAACGCATTCTAGAAGAACTGTTTTTAGTTATTTAAAAAGCAAAGAATCTGTAACAGAACTTTTTAGAGAAGTTTCAACAAAAATAATGGATAGACCAGGAGGATATACTCGTATTCTTAAAACAGGTTTTAGATTAGGTGATAATGCACAAATGTGTTTCATTGAATTGGTTGACTACAACGAGAATATGTTGAAAGACAGCTCTACTAAAAAAACAACAGCTAAAAGAAGAAGAGGAGGATCTAAAAAAACAGATGAAAAAATAGTTCCTGTTGCAGAAGCAAAAGTTGAAGATGTTGCAGTGGTAGATGAACCAAAAACTGAAAAAGTTGAAGATTCTAAGGTTGAGAAACCTAAAAATGAAGAAATTGAAAAAGCTGAAGATACTAAAGTAGAGGAACCTAAAGCTGAAGATAAAACGAGTGAAGAATCTAACGAAGAAGATAAAAAAGATTAAGAATTGATGTTAAATCATTTTAAAAACAGAAAAGGATAGTGTAATTTTACACTATCCTTTTTTTTTACAATTTTATGGAAGACAAAGCAATATTACTACTCGAAGATGGCACTGTTTTTTACGGTAAGCACGCAGGTTTTAAAGGAACAACAACCGGAGAAATCTGTTTTAATACTGGAATGACAGGTTATCAAGAAATTTTTACAGACCCATCTTATTATGGGCAAATTTTAGTCGCAACAACTTCTCATGTAGGCAATTATGGAATCACTAATGAAGAAGTAGAATCTGATGGAATTAAAATTGCAGGTTTAGTTTGTAAAAAATTTTCTGATATGTTTTCTAGAGCTAGAGCTGATAAATCTATTGATACTTATTTTAAGGAAAATAATATAGTGGCTATTTCTGATGTTGATACCAGGGCTATAGTTCGACACATTAGAAATAAAGGGGCTATGAATGCAATAATATCTTCCGAAATAGATGATTTGGAAGAGTTGAAACAACAATTAAGAAAAGTACCTTCAATGGAAGGGCTAGAATTGTCTTCAAAAGTTAGCACAAAAGAAGCTTATTTTTTTGGTGATGAAAATGCAAAATATAAAGTAGCCGTGTTGGATTTCGGAATTAAAAAAAATATTTTAAGGTGTTTAGCTGAGAGGGATTGTTATCTTAAAGTTTTCCCAATGGATGTTACCTTTGAAGAAATGAATGAATGGCAACCAAATGGCTATATGTTATCTAATGGACCTGGTGATCCTTCTGTAATGAAACCTCAAATTGAATTGGTTCAACAAATTGTAAATTCTAATTTACCCGTATTTGGAATCTGTTTAGGACATCAAATTTTGGCATTATCAGCAGGGCTTTCAACTTCCAAAATGCACAATGGACATAGAGGTTGTAATCATCCTGTGTTGAATTTAGAAACAGGAAAAGGTGAAATTACTTCTCAAAATCACGGTTTTGTCGTTAATTCTGATGATGTTCAAAATAATAATGAAGTAGAATTAACACACAAGCATTTGAACGACAATACTGTAGCAGGTATCAGGTTTAAAAATAAAAATGTGTTTTCTGTTCAGTACCATCCTGAATCATCACCAGGGCCACATGATTCAAGATATTTGTTTGATAATTTTATTGTTAATATTGTAGATAGTATGCAAGATGTTGGTCGTAAAATGAATGTACTTTAAAAAAAATAAGAAAGGTTATGGAAAATAAACAAGTGAAGTGTTCTTTCTGTAGTAGATCTAAGCATGAAGTTGACGTTATGATTGCTGGTGTTACAGGTCATATTTGTAATTATTGTATAGCACAAGCACAGCATATTGTTAAGGAAGAAACCGTAGGAAAAACGACTAAAGAGTTAGCTAATCAATTGGTGCTTCTAAAACCAGCTGAAATAAAAAAGCATCTTGACGAATATGTTATAGAACAAGATAGTGCTAAAAAAGTGCTTTCTGTTGCTGTTTATAATCATTATAAAAGATTAACTCAACAAGGAATTAAATCCAATGATGATATTGATATTGAAAAATCAAACATACTTTTAGTAGGAGAAACTGGAACTGGAAAAACATTGTTGGCTAAAACAATTGCCAAAATATTGAAAGTTCCATTTTGTATTGCTGATGCTACTATTTTAACAGAAGCAGGTTACGTTGGAGAGGATGTGGAGAGTATTTTATCTCGTTTGCTTCAAGCAGCCGATTATGATGTGGAAGCAGCACAAAAAGGTATCGTTTTTATAGATGAAATTGATAAAATTGCCAGAAAAAGCGATAATCCTTCCATAACTAGAGATGTAAGTGGAGAAGGAGTTCAACAGGCATTACTTAAACTATTAGAAGGGTCGGCTGTAAACGTACCACCTCAAGGTGGAAGAAAACATCCAGAACAAAAAATGATTTCCGTAGAAACTAAAAACATTCTTTTTATTTGTGGTGGTGCTTTTGATGGAATAAAACTAAAAATAGCTAGGAGATTAAAAACACACGTTATTGGCTATAAAAATATCGAGCAAGAACAAGTTGATGAAGATAATTTATTGCAATACATTACACCATTAGATATAAAATCTTTTGGTTTAATACCTGAATTAATAGGAAGATTGCCTGTGTTGAGTTATTTAGACCCATTGAGCAAGCCTGCTTTAAGAAGAATATTAACCGAACCCAAAAATGCTATCATTAAGCAATATGTAAGACTTTTTGAGTTGGATAATATAAAACTTTCGTTTGATAAAGCTGCATTAGATTTTATAGTAGATAAATCTATGGAATTTCAGTTGGGTGCGAGAGGGTTGCGTTCTATTTGCGAAGCAATTATGTTAGATGCTATGTTTGATATGCCTTCACAACAAGATGTTAAAGAATTAAAAATAACCTTAAGTTATGCTAAAAATAAATTTGAAAAATCTAAAGTTAGCAATAAGTTGAAAGTAGCATAATGCAACGGGAAAATACAACAATGTAACATTTTGATTATTGAAGACTGTGAATTGAAGACTAGCTTCTGTGAACTGATAAACTATAACCTTCTAACCTTATAATCTTCCAACTTGGGAATCATACAACGACAAGCCTTACTGAACACTATTGTTAACTATCTCGGAATAATTATAGGGTTTGTTAATGTAGTTATTCTTTTTCCATTATTTCTTTCACAAGAAGAGTTTGGACTAACCCGCTTGGTACTTTCATTAGCAACAACAATGGCTCAGCTTTCTTCATTTGGATTACATCGTATTGCCATTAAGTTTTTTCCTGTTTTTAGGAAAGAAACTCACAAAAATAATGGTCTTCTTTCACTTTTATTAATCATTTCTAGTGCTGGATTCATAGTAGTTACTTCCATCTATTTGATTTTTAAACCCACTATTCTTCAGTTTTATAGTGATGATTCGGCTCTTTTTAGTAACTATTATAGTTGGATACCGTTGGTAACATTCGGGTTTTTACTTTTTTTGGTGTTTGAATCTTTTTTGCAAGCACTTCGCAAAACAGTGTTTACGAACCTCTTGAGAAATGTGATTATTCGAATTTATTGGCTTATAGCTATACTTTTCTACTATTATGGTTTTTGCACCTTCTTTCAATTCATGTTGATTTATATGATGGGCTACTTTTTAACAGCAGCTCTTTGTGTGATTGAATTAATGAAAAGTGGTGAATTTGTTTTTGACACAAATCCTAACTTTTATAAAAAGAGAATATTAAAACCATTACTAAATTATGGCACTTATTCCATTTTGAGTGGAGTTACTTTAATCTTGGTTATAAATGTTGATTTATTAATGATAGGAGCACTTTTACCCGAAAATAAATTGGAAAGCGTGGGTATTTATGCTATTGCTACCTATATAGTATCCATTATATACATACCAGCCAATGCACTTTCGAGAATATCAGCACCAATAGTAGCTTACGATTGGAAACATAAAAATTTTAAAAATATAGCTGAATTTTATAAAAAAAGTTCTGTTATTTTAACCTTTTTAGGCGTAATAATTTTTGGGTTTATAGCCTTAAATATAGACGAATTACTATCATTTATGAAACCCGAATTTGCTTCAGCAAAATACATTATATTAATTTTAGGGATGGCTCGAATTTTTGATATGGCTTCTGGATTAAACTTGGTAATATTAACGGTTACTAAGTTCTATAGAGCAGAGGCTTTTTTAGCTATTTTACTTTTAATGCTTGTTATTGTTACAAATTTAATTTTCATTCCCATTTATGGGATTTATGGAGCAGCTATTGCAACAGCGGCTGTTTTTTTGTTTTTTAATGTTGTTGTATATTTATATATATGGAAAAAACTTAAAATGCAACCTTATAGCTGGGCAACTTTATTAATGCTTCTTTTTGGATTTATATCTGCTGCTATTGTTTACTTTTTACCTTTTTCTTTTGAAAATAGAATTTTACTTATTATTACCAGATCATTTCTTTTTACAGGGATGTATTTTTTGCCTGTATATTTTCTTAACTTATCACCAGATATTAATTTAATGGTAAACAAATACATACCATTTAAATTGAAAAGAAGCTAAATGGAAAAAATAAAAAATATACTCTATTTTTACCCGTTATCCACTACGTTTATTCTAAGAGATATTGAAATTCTTAGTAAGAATAACAATGTAATTCCTTATGAATTTAAAATAAAAGTGAAATGGAAAACACCTTTTGAATTCATTAAACAATTCTTTTTTTTAGCTATTAAAATTAGAAAAATTGATGTAATAATGTCTCACTTTGCCGGATATAATTCTCTATTGCCAGCCATTTTTGGAAAAATCTTTAAAAAACCTTGTTTAATTATTGTGGCAGGAAATGATGGTTCTAAATTCATAGATTTTAATTATGGAAATTACACTAAAAAATTATTAGGTTATTGTACCGGAAAATCACTACAATTAGCTACTCATATTTTACCCGTACACGAAAGTTTAGTGTAT
>PHDR01000184.1 GCA_002841035.1 Bacteroidetes bacterium HGW-Bacteroidetes-12
TTAATATTGATGTTCCTTTTATGTTAGGAAAAATTACTTCAGCAGAAAATATCGCCATTTCATTTTGGGAGGAACTGGAGCCTGAAATTAATAAATTGAACTGTGAACTACATTGCATAAAAATTGTTGAAACAGAAAATAATTACATAGAATATTTCGGAAAATAAAAAAATATGTCAAAATACAACGATAATATGAGTACTCAGAACAACATGGATGGGTACGAACGAATTGAGCAATACAATGAAGAAAAAATAAGCTTACTTTCTGCTAGTTATAAAGATATCATCGTGAATTTAGGCGAAGATGTTACCAGAGAGGGCTTAGAAAAAACACCCGAACGAGTTGCCAAAGCTATGCAATACTTAACACATGGTTATGATTTGAATCCAACAGAAATCCTTAAATCAGCTTTGTTTGCCGAAAAGCACAACCACATGGTTATTGTTAAAGATATTGAACTTTATTCACTGTGCGAACATCATATGTTACCTTTTTTTGGGAAAGCTCATGTGGCATACATTCCAAATGGACACATCGTTGGATTAAGCAAAATACCTCGTATTGTAGATGCTTTTGCTAGAAGATTACAAGTTCAAGAGCGTTTAACTGATGAAATAAAAAACTGTATCAATGAAGGATTAAAACCCTTAGGCGTTGCCGTTGTTATTGAAGCACAGCACATGTGTATGCAAATGAGAGGCATTCAAAAACAAAATTCATTAACAACCACTTCATCATTTACAGGAGCATTTGAAAAAGAAAGTACCAGACAAGAATTTATTAGTTTAATTTCAAATAAACTGTCATAATGACTTATTCAACAAATTGGTAATAAATTTGATAATCTCAATAAACTTAAAAAACTTAAAAAAATGGAAACAAAAAATTTATTTAAAAGCCCTATAGAAAGAACATCATCTTCATCTGGTGCTATAACTCAAACATTTTTATCTAATGTATTTAGCTATATGGCATCTGCCTTAGCAATAACCGGAATTATATCTTATTGGTTTGGAACCGATATGGAATTAGTTGGTATGCTATTCAGCCCAACAGTTGATGGGGGTATTAAAATGAATATCTTTGGTTATATAGTAATGTTTGCCCCATTAGGATTTGTTCTGTTAATGTCATTTGGATTTCAAAAACTTTCTTCCATGGCATTGGTTCTCTTATTTATTGTTTATGCGGCAATAATGGGAATTAGCCTAAGTACCATCTTTCTTATCTATACTTCAAGTTCAATTTTCATGACTTTTTTCATTACGGCAGGAACATTTGGAATTATGGCTTTTGTAGGTTATACAACAAAAACCGATTTAACCAAATTTGGTTCTATATTAATGATGGGATTAATTGGAATTATTATAGCGAGTGTAGTAAATATGTTTATGGGTAGTGAAACGATGGATTACATCATCAGTATTTTAGGTGTTTTAATTTTTACTGGTTTAACTGCTTATGATGTTCAAAAACTAAAAAGAATTGGTTCTGGTGTAGAATACGGAACAGAAGAAACCAATAAATTAGCTGTTATGGGTGCATTAACCCTATACTTAGATTTCATTAATCTATTTTTATTCTTACTTCGTTTTTTAGGAGATAGAAAATAAAAACTAAATTGAAATTAAAAAAGCCTTGTGAATATGAAATTTACAAGGCTTTTTTTTGTTTATTAATTGACAACTTTACCAATATCTTGTAAAAGGTATTGTATGTTTCAGTTTTAAATTCTACTTTTGAACACATAAAAATAATCATAGAAAACATACAATTATGAGCGTATTAGTAAATAAAAATTCAAAAATTATAGTTCAAGGTTTCACAGGAAGCGAAGGAACTTTTCATGCAAGTCAAATGATAGAATATGGCACTAAAGTCGTTGGTGGTGTTACTCCTGGTAAAGGCGGACAAACTCATTTAGACAGACCTGTTTTTAATACTGTTGCTGATGCTGTTAAAAACACTGGAGCTGATGTTTCCATTATTTTTGTTCCACCAGCTTTTGCTGCCGATGCGATTTTAGAAGCTGCTGATGCTGGTATAAAAGTGATTGTTTGTATCACAGAAGGAATACCTGTAAAAGACATGATACCCGTTAAAGAGTATTTAGCATCGAAAGAAGCACGATTAATTGGACCTAACTGCCCAGGAATTATAACACCTGATGGTGCTAAAGTTGGTATTATGCCAGGATTTATTTTTAAATCAGGTAAAATTGGAATCGTTTCTAAATCAGGTACATTAACTTATGAAGCTGCCGACCAAGTTGTGAAAGCAGGATTAGGTATTTCAACAGCTATAGGAATTGGAGGAGACCCAATTATCGGAACAACAACTCAAGAAGCAGTTGAATTATTTATGAATGACCCAGAAACTGATGGGATTGTTATGATAGGAGAAATTGGTGGAAACCTTGAAGCAAATGCAGCAAATTGGATAAAAAAATATGGAACAAAACCTGTAGTTGGTTTTATTGCTGGTGAAACAGCTCCTGCAGGAAGAACTATGGGACATGCCGGAGCTATTGTTGGTGGTGAAGCAGATACGGCTAAAGCAAAAAAACAAATTTTACGTAACTGCGGAATAACAGTTGTTGATTCTCCTGCCGACATAGGGCAAGCTATAGCAGAACTAATGAAAGTAAATGCTTAAATAGTAATTAGGTCTTAATCAATAATCCATATTCAATAAAAAAACATGAAATTACTAGAAGGAAAAGTTGCAATAATCACTGGTGCCACTAGAGGCATTGGAAAAGGTGTTGCCGAAGTTTTTGCTAAAAACGGTGCTGACATTGCGTTTACTTATGTTTCGTCAGACGAACAGGCAAAAAAAGTTGTAGATGAATTAACTGCTTACGGAGTTAAAGTAAAAAGCTACAAGTCTAATGCTGCTATTTATAGTGAAGCTGAAACTTTTATTGATCAAGTGGTTGCCGATTTTGGTAAAATTGATGCCATAGTGAATAATGCTGGAATTACCCGTGATGGTTTGCTAATGAGAATGTCGGAAGATAACTGGGACGAAGTAATGAATGTCAACCTAAAATCGGTATTTAACATCACTAAATGTGCATTAAAAACACTTTTAAAACAACGCTTCGGCTCTATTATAAACATGAGTTCGGTTGTTGGTATTGAAGGAAACGCAGGACAATCAAATTATGCTGCTTCAAAAGCAGGAATAATTGGATTTACTAAATCTATTGCTCAAGAAATAGGATCAAGAAACATTAGAACCAATGCCATTGCTCCTGGGTTCATCGAAACAGAAATGACTGCTCAATTAGACGAAACAATCATGAAAGGTTGGATTGAAGATATTCCTATGAAAAGAGCAGGAACTCCTGAAGACGTTGCTAATGCAGCTCTATTCTTGGCTTCTGATTTATCTGCTTATGTAAACGGACAAGTAATTAATGTTTGCGGTGGAATGCAAACCTAAGGAGTTGTTCCAAAATAAATAGTAAAAACCTTTTGGAACATTAATTTTCAAAAGGTTTTTTTGTTACTACTCAGCCACCTATTTTTTTCTTTGCCACTGATTACGTAGATTCACACAAATTTTTTTCGCAGATTTAAAAAAAGAAATCTGTGTATGCAATCTGCGAAAATTAGTGTAATCAGTGGCATAATGAATAGCTGAGTAGTAACTGTTTTTTTTCAACCCTTAATTTCAACTAAAAAAATCAATGTAATTTATGATAAACTAATTTTTAAAACTAAATTTGACAATTATTTAGAATCAATCTAAATTACATTAATTTCAGAAAATGATAGATATTTTAATAGCCAATAACAACTCAATTGTTGCCGAAGGACTAAAAACAATACTTCAAAGTCAAATTAGAAATAGAGTGTTGGGTGTTGTTTCATCAATAGAAGAGTTAGAAAATCATTCAAAACGCTATTTTCCAAATATTATCGTAATTGACTATTCGTGCAGTTCATTTGGTGTTGAAACGATAAAAAAAATCAAAACCATTTATAGAGATTCAAAAATATTAGCCATCACCCCAAACCTCCCAAAAGGTACTATCTATAAATCCTTGCAACTTGGAGTTGATAGTTATTTATTGGATGATTGTGATAAACCAGAAATTTTGGAAGCCATTGAAGACACTCACAGTGGGAAGCAATTTTATTGTGGCATGGTAATTAATATTTTGTCAGACAAGAATGTGCAAGATTCTGTTAGTTGTGATGGTATTTCGCTTTCTGAAAGGGAAATTGAAGTAATTAAACTAATTTCTGATGGTTTTACCAACAAAGAAATCGCTGATTCACTTTTCTTAAGCACGCATACGGTGAATACACATCGCAAAAATATCATGCACAAACTCAACATAAAAAATACTGCTGGGATTGTGATTTATGCTGTTAAAGAAAATATAATTACAACCTAAAATTATAAATCCTAACAATAGGTTTTAAAACCTGTTAGAATTTTTAGTACTTCATCATAGCAAGATCTTCAAGGTTTTTAAAACCTTGAAGGTCTATTAAAAACAAGTAATCGTATTTTTTATTAAGTTTGTAGGAAATTCTATTGCATGGGCAACCCTATAAAAATACTCGTAATAAGTAATTATACAAATACAATTTCAGCTCGACCAGAAGCTGAAATTTTTTTAGGACTAAAGCAAAAAGGAGTTGAAATTACCATCATTACCGAAAAAGACAGTGAATATGCTAAAAAGTTTGATGTAGCTGGTATTCGTGTAATAGATGGACTTCCAAAAAAGAAAAATTGTGAAAAATCACAAGAACTGATTCGTAATGAATTGATTCAAGGTAAGTATGATGCATTACTTTTATATAACAGTAAAGCTATTAGCAATGGGATTAGAGCTGCAAAAAATTTACCTGTTAAAGTAATACTCTATCGTGGCTATACGGGAAACATTAATTGGTGGGATCCAACTGCATACACAAAATATTTACATCCTAGAGTAGATAAAATTATTTGTAATGCCAACGCCATTCAAGAATTGTTTGAACGACAATTGTTTTTCAAAAAAGGCAAGGCTATTACCATTAACAAAGGTCATAACTTAAGTTGGTATGAAGGAATTGAAAAAACTGATTTAACCGAATTTGGCATTCCTGACTATGCTTTTGTTATTACTTGTGTGGCAAACGCTCGAAGGATGAAAGGAATGAAATATTTGGTAAAGGCAATGGATTTTATACCTACCAACTCCCCTATTCACTTACTACTTGTAGGTTCTGGATTAGATTCATCGGAGATTATGAATATTGTAAACAAAAGTCCAAATAAAGATAAAATTCATTTTACAGGCTTTAGAAAAGATGGTTTAAACATCGTAAAATCAAGCAATGCTTTTGTGCTTGCATCCATTAAAGGCGAATCCATTACCAAAGCAGTTATTGAGGCAATGTCGTTGGGTATTGCTCCTCTAATAACGCTAATTCCAGGTAATAGAGAACTTGTTGTGAATGGAGAAAGTGGCTTGGTTGTTCTCATGAAAAATCCAAAAGCTCTTGCTGAAGGAATGATTAAACTTTACAACAACCCTGAATTGTGCAACAAATATGGAATACAAGCCAAAGAACGAATTAAAACCGTTTTTAACACCCAACACACCGTTGAAGGATATTTTTCATTACTAAAAGAATTACAAAACGAAAAATAGGCTATATTTTTTATTTAAGCCGCTTTTGGTACCTATGATGAAAACAACAAAAGAAGAACACCAATTTATTGAAAATCAAAAATATAAACCACTATCAGAAATAGCTTTATTACTTGGAAAAACTTCCTCACTGAATAAAGAATTTATTATCAATCAAATTAATGGCATTCAAAAGGCTGCAAATAAACTGCCTGAATTTGCAGCGAATAAAGAAATTATTTATCCTTCTCCTCTTTCTTTAGAACAATGCTCAAGTGAAATTGCTGCAATTTTTAAAAGTAATATAGTTAGGGGCAACTCATTACTCGATTTAACGGGTGGATTTGGCGTTGATACTTATTTTTTTTCTAAAAGGTTCAACCAAATTACTTATGTTGAGCAACAAGAATC
>PHDR01000185.1 GCA_002841035.1 Bacteroidetes bacterium HGW-Bacteroidetes-12
AATTAGACTATATTGAATGTATAATCGGTATTAATTGTTAAAAATGAAAATTAGATGCAAAAAAAAGCCGACCAAGTTTATTTGGTCGGCTTTTGAAATTTATTTTAATAGATTATTTACTAATCAACACATTGAAAGCTTTTGTTGATTTGTCGTCAAAAGTCATTTTGAAAACATACGTACCAGTTTCAATAGTTGCAACATTTACACTTACCACATCATTTTTTCCGAAGTGTAAATTTTGAGATGACACTAATCTTCCTGCAATATCAAAAATATCTAATTGTGCAGTTCCTGAGAAATTTCCAACAGGTATTCCTATTACATCTTTAGCAGGATTTGGAAAGGGAACAATGTTAGTTGTGTTGGTGTTTTCATTAACACTTGACAATATATCAAATGTAACAGAAATAGCTGGAACTAAGTCTAACCCAAAGCCGTTAAGAAAAATTGTTCCATCAGTATTTATTGGTGCTGTTGGCTGCAACAAAGTGGCCTGAGTTGTTGTGTAATCAGTTTGATTATCAAAGCCCATAAACAAAGTTGTACTTGCGGTTGACGCACAAAATAAATAACGTTTATTATTTAATAATGAGATTGAACTAGTGAAAGGAACATATATATTAACATCTTGATCATCACTTGTGTAGATGAAAAATACATTATCCAATCGATTCAAATTAGCAAAATTAAAATTTGGGTCATTAATATCAGTAAAAACATCATCCCATTGATAAGCTCTTACCTCTATAAATTGATTGGTTAAAACATCTGGAGTATTAGTTACTGCTGAAAAAGTTAGTCCTTGTGCTTTCATTCTGCTCGCATTTGGATCATCAAAAGCTAAACATAACTCATATTCTGTAAAAGTACCTGGTCTAAACCCAGCAGGGCTTAACAACTCACCTGTTTGGTCATCAATTCGTCCATAAGAATAGTCGTTAGCACTAATCATAAAATTAGCTTCAACAACATTGTCATTAGGGTCTCCATCAGTGTTTGCTGTAGTAATGGTATAGGTCATTTCATATAAACCAACAGGGTAATTTGCTTGTGAAAAAGTACCTAGAGGAACAAAAATTGAATCGCCAGGAAGAAGATTGTTTACAGCAACAGTATTAGAATATACAGAAGTTCCACCAAAATCGATATTAACAGAAGCACTTGCTCCATTTTGGGTTTGATTACCAAAATTTATAACCCAAGTACCTGTTTGCACACTAAATTCACTTGCATTAGTAGATAAAGGTGCTAGGTTAGAAAATCTTCTAGCTCTTAACACATCTCCTTTAGAAGCTCCTAAATCATCAGCAAACAAACCAATTTTACTTCCAATAAAACCAGTGATATTACCTGCAATGATGTCATTTCTTAATAAAGCTCCATCAACATTAGAAATCATAATAACAGGAATAGTTACAGAAAGTCCACTAGCTCCTCCACCCATTGCAACTGGTGCTCCAGCAATGTTGTTAATTATAATAACAGCAATTGCTCCTGCATTTTGGGCTGCTAATGCTTTTGCTCCAAATTCGCAAGAACCTCTATAAACAACAGCAATATTACCAGTAAGGTTTGCAGTTAAAGGAGGTGCACAAGCTATAGTATCTCCCCCAGGAAGATCCACAAATTTTAGAATTCCTGTTTCAGCATTTGCAGGAATTAATAAGTCTGGAGTTGCCCAATCGTTTCCTCCTGGATCGGCCCATGTAAGTCCATAATTACCAGCTAAAGGTGTTGGTGTTTGTACTTGAAAAATAACCTGAGCAAATGTAAAAGCACTCACAAGGGTCATTGTTAAAAATAGCGAAATTTTTTTCATAGTATTTAAATTTTAGTTAATAATTAGATTAATTCTTAAGGAACAAAGGTAACAATTATTTAAGATATAATCAAAAATAATTAACTAAACCGTTACAAATCTTAACTTTAAGAACCCAAGAATTAAACAAAAATTTGTTTCATCTTACAACAGCATTAAACTCATTGGTGTAAGAAAATATAAGTCTTTGCATCACCTTATCTACCTCATAGTCAGTTAATGTTTTGTTCTCATCCTGAAAAATAAAACTCATAGCATAGGATTTTTTTCCTTGTTCTAGGTTTTTTCCTTCGTAAACATCAAACAAGTTTACCTTTTTAAGTAATCTTTTTTCTTGTTTAAATGCAGCTATTTTTAATGCTTCGTATGTTGTTGGTGTGTCTAATAGTAAAGATAAATCTCTTCTTACAAGTGGGAATTTGTTTATTGGACGATAGATTACACTGTGTTTTTTAATGATTTTAATAAACTCATCTAAATTTATCTGTGCAAAATATACGGGTTGATTAATTTCAAATTGTTTTTGCAGTTCTGGATTAACTTCGCCAAGTTGAACCAATGCTTTATTATTAATAGAAAAAGTTAATCCATAAGCAAAATTATTGGAGGTTGAACTATCACTTACACTTTTATCTTCTTCAATTCCAAACCTTTCTAGCAAAGCAACAACAACTCCTTTTAGATGATAAAAATTGATGTTCTCTTTAGTTGTGTTCCAGTTTTCAGGATGTTGCTTTCCAGTAACAAACAAGCTCAAACAATTAGTCTCATTAAACTTTCCATCGGCTGTTGAATAAACTTTGCCTATTTCAAACAAACTTAAATCTGGACTTTTTCTGTTTTGATTAAAAGCGATTGCTTCTAATCCGTTATACAGCAATGTTTTTCGCATTACGCCTAATTCATTACTCAACGGGTTAAGCAACTCTACCAAGTCTTCTGTTTGGTTATCGTAGTAAGATTTTTTTGTTAATGAATTAGAAAACAACTCATTAAACCCTTTACTTACCAATAAATCAGATAACGTATTAACAATTTTTTCTTTATCTGGCACAGGCTTTTGAGTGATGGATGTGGTCATTTTTGCTGGGATTTCCACATTATTATATCCATAAACACGCAAAATTTCTTCTATTACATCTACTTCTCGGGTAACATCTACTTTAAATGGAGGAACACTAAGCACCAAATCAATCTCATTTTCTTTTATGATAGTTATTCCCAAAGAAGTAATAATATTTTTGATAAGTGCTCTGTCTAGTTGCTTTCCAATTAATTTATCGCAATTGTTGTAGTTAAAAACAACTTCAACATCATTAATTTTTTCAGGATAAACATCACTCACTTCTGAAGCTATTGTTCCGCCTGCTATTTGCTGAATAAGTTGAGCAGCTCTTTTCAATGCATAAATGGTAATATTTGGATCAGCTCCTCTTTCATATCTAAAAGAAGCATCTGTATTTAACCCATGTCTTTTAGAGGTTTTTCTGATGGTAACTGGATTAAAATAAGCACTTTCTAAAAACACTTGTTTTGTGTTATTAGTTACTCCCGCTGTTGCTCCACCAAAAACCCCAGCAATACAAAGTGGTTTTTCGGCATCACAAATCATTAAATCTTGGTTGGATAATGTTCTTTCTGTTCCATCTAGCGTAACAAATTTTGTTTTATCCGCTACTGTTTTTACGATAATTTTTTTATCGACTATTTTATCTGCATCAAAAGCATGTAGAGGTTGACCTGTTTCGTGCAACACAAAATTGGTAATGTCAACCACATTATTAATTGGATTTAAACCTATGCTTAGTAATTTATTTTTTAGCCAATTTGGAGATTCTTTTACCTCAACATTGGTTATTGAAAGTGAAGAATAACGAGGACATCTTTCTTTGTCCTCTACTTTTACCTCAATGCTAAAATTGTTATTAGCTGCCTTTACATCATCTACAGTTGGAAAATTAACCGCTAATTTTTTTGTGGAAGTTTGATTTAAAACTGCTGCAATATCTCTTGCTACACCAATATGGCTGGTGGCATCTGCTCTGTTTGGAGTTAATCCTATTTCAAAAATTACATCTGTTTCTACTCCAAAAAAATCACTAGCTAGTTTGCCAATGGTCGCATCTCCATTCAGCACCATAATTCCATCATGCGATTTTCCTAATCCTATTTCATCTTCGGCACAAATCATTCCCTCAGAAACCTGGCCTCTAATTTTAGACTTATTAATTTTAAATGGTTCTCCCTCCAACGGATAAATGGTACATCCAACTGGGGCAACAACTACTTTTTGACCTTCAGCCACATTTGGAGCTCCGCAAACAATATTCAACAAAGGCTCATTTTCATTGATTTTTACTTTGGTTACACTCAATCTATCAGCATCAGGATGTTTTTCCTTAAAAATTATTTCTCCTATTACTAAGCCTTTTAATCCACCTTTAATACTTTCTATTGTTTCATATCCTTCTACTTCTAATCCGCAATTGGTAAGTAATTCCGATAATTTTTCTATTGAAATTGTTTCAATGTTAATGTACTTTTTAAGCCAATTATATGAAATTTTCATCTGTTTTTATTTACTTTTTTGAAGGTTGGTTTACGAAGCTTAAAATAAGTTTATTTTTAATTGCAAATATACATAAACAAGGGTTAAAAATTTGTTTGCAATTTATGGAATCTATTTATTATACACTCTTTTCAACCAATGAGGCAACACAAAAATTCCTATAAATAGATACGGATAATAACTAATTAGCCTCCATAAAACTGCTAGCAAACCAGCCAAACCAATAGGGATAAAATCTTTTAAAAATCCATTAAAAGCAAACTCTGCAATACCTGCCCCTCCTGGTGTTGGACTAATCAACATGATTACCCACATTACCAATTGTCGTCCGTAAATTAATAAATGATCATCTACTGCAACAAAAGCCAAAATAAGAAAATTAACTACCCAAAATCTGGCTGTCCAAGCAAAAAAAGTAGCTACAAATGCCTTAATCCAAAACCAAATCGATTCTTGTTTCATTTGTCCTGAGGTCTCTATAATATCATCTCCAACCTGAATAGCACTGTATCTCCATTTTCTTAAAAATTTTATTCTAAATACATTTAAAATAATTGCCTTAAATCCTTTTGGGTTCAACAAAATTCCATAGGTAATAACGCTTAAAAGCAAAAACATAAAGCCATATCCTATCCAAAAAATACCTTCTGTAGAAAAGGTTATTCCAAAAATTTTCTTTTGCAATTCTACTGGAAATAAATTTGAGGTGCCAATAAAAATCAACACAAATGGCACTGTTAATACATAAAAAAGCTCATCAAAAAAAGCGGTAATCATTACAATAGCGGTACTTTTTCCTGCACTAACCCCTTCTTTATTAATGATGAAAAGTGCAGCCCCTGTTCCTCCCACTACCGAAGGTGTAACTGCTGAAACAAACTCCCAAAGCATAATTACATCAAAACTATTTCGCCAACTAATTTTATTGTGGGTAAGCACTCTAATTCTGTACATGTAACCAATATCTCTGCAAGCCATCATTAAGAGGGCGATGAACATCCAAAAGAAAAATTCTACGTTCCAATCTATGTTTTGAAATTCATTCCAATCGGTATTTATCCATAGTAAATAGCCTGACACCAATAAACCAATAACTATTGGTATCGCAATTTTTTTTGCGGTAAATAAATTGGTTACTTTGCTACTGTTTTCTGTCATTAATTTACTGATTCCTAAATGAAAAAAATATACTATCTATCAACGTGTTCAACGTGTAAAAAAATTATTCAAGAGCTTAACTTGAGTAATGATTTTGAATTTCAAGATATCAAAACTACAAAAATTACTGATGTACAACTGCAAGAAATGAGAAAACTGAGCGGTTCTTACGAAAGTTTATTTAGCAAAAGAGCTATTAAGTATAAAACAATGGGCTTAAAAGACAAAGAATTAACAGAAAATGACATCAAAAAATTAATTCTAGAGGAATATACTTTTTTAAAACGCCCTGTTATCATTATTGATGATACTATTTTTGTAGGCAATTCTGCAAAAACTGTTGATGCTGCTAAAAAACTTTTATGAGCAACAACCTAAAACCTCATTTAGCTCTTTTTGGTGCTAATCTAATCTATGGGGCTAATTATTCCATTGCAAAAGACGTGATGCCTAACTTTGTGCAGCCTTTTGGTTTAGTTTTGTGCAGAGTGATTGGTGCCGT
>PHDR01000186.1 GCA_002841035.1 Bacteroidetes bacterium HGW-Bacteroidetes-12
CTCGAATTTAAAGAACTTTTAACGGAAAAAATGATTAAAAGTATTGAAAAGATAATCCCAGAAATACGAGGAAAAATAGTTTATCAAAAATTAGGCACGCCTGTAACCAATGATTTTTTTATCAATTCAACCAATGGTTGCGTTTATGGCACCGAAAAAAATTTAAAACAAATAGGTCCTTTTTCTTTTCAAGCAAAAAGCGAAATCGAAAATTTATACCTTTGTGGAGCAAGTATATTATCACATGGAGTTGCTGGAGCGAGTTATTCTGGTGTTCAGACAGCAGCCATAATTCTTAATTGCAAACAAAAAGATTTGTTGAAGTGTGATGATACCCAACATGTAAGGGTTTATGATGCTGAAAATGATGTTGACTACCCCGATTGGATGCTAAAAAAGATAAAAGCTAAAAGAAATCGTTCGATTATTAAAACAAACAATTAATAGTTATTTTTGAAATCTTTAAAAAGAAGTTGTTTTTAAACCAATTTATTAAAAAACAAACAATTAGAGTAGTTGATACAAAGTTTGAAACTCAAAAATTTTAGATTTACCAGGATAGTTAAATGAGTAAAAAAAATTATATTCCATTTTCAAAAAGCATCGATTTTTCTGCAATTGACCATATAGTGGTGGGTTCTGGAATGGGAGGATTAACAGCAGCAACTTGGTTAGCAAAAGCTGGAGAAAAAGTTGTTGTTTTTGAGCAACATTATGTTCCGGGTGGGTTTACACATAGTTTTAAAAGAAAAAACAATGCTCAATGGGATGTTGGAGTTCATTATGTCGGTAATGTTTGTGAAGGAGGTTCGCTCAGAAAATTATTTGATTTTTTAACAGGTAAAAAACTCGAATGGGAATCGATGGGAGAAACTTACGATGTGGTTTATATTGGTAATGATAAATATGAATTTAAAGCAGGAAAGGAGAATTTTAGAAAACAACTTAAAATATATTTTCCTAACGAAACAAAAAGTATCGATGCCTATTTAAAACTAATAGATAGAGCCAACAGAATGGGCAATGTGTTTTTCTTCGAAAAAATATTTAAACCTATTTTAAGCAAATCTTTAGGATATTTTATTAGAAAAAGATATCACTTTTATTCTAATAAAACAACAGCTGACGTAATTGGAAAAATAACATCAAACAAAAGATTACAAGCAGTACTTTGTGCTCAGTGCGGAAATTACGGGCTAACTCCAAAACACAGTAGTTTTGCGGCACACGCTATGGTTGTTGGTCATTTTATGGAAGGAGGTTATTATCCAACAGGTGGTGCAAGCCAAATTGCCAATAAAACAATAGATACATTAAATGAAAACGGAGGATCAGTTTATATTAACGCAAAAGTAGATGAAATAATTATCGAGAAAAACCGAGTGCAAGGAGTGAAAATAGAAGATACATTTATTCCTTGTAAAAGTGTTATAAGTAATGTTGGCATAACCAATACATTTACTAAATTACTTTCAGAATCAGCAAGAGCAAAGTGTAACATCGATTTGAAAAATGTTTCACCTTCTAGTGCTCATTTATGTTTGTATTTAGCATTAACAAAATCTGATGCAGCATTAAATTTACCGAAACACAATGTTTGGTATTTCGATAATGAAAACATTGATGCTACGTTTGATGGAATTACGCTTAAAAATGCGCCAGAAAAATTTGCCTACATTTCATTCCCATCAGCAAAAGATTTGCTTTGGCAAGAAGAACACCCAAATACAGCAATTATTCAAGCATTATCAGTAGGAAATTACGATTGGTTTAAGCAATATGAAAATTCATCATGGATGAAACGAGATGAAGCTTATGTTGAAATAAAAAAAGATTTTGAAAATTCAATGTTAGAAAGGCTCTACACCTTATTTCCTCAAATTAAAGGCAATATATTAATTACAGAAGTTTCAACTCCTTTATCAACCAAGCATTTTTCAGCCTACCAACATGGTGAAATTTATGGATTAGAGCACACGCCAACTCGTTTTTCACTTCCATTTCTCCGACCCGAAACTAAAATAAAAGGATTGAGACTTACTGGACAAGATGTTACTTTGGTTGGAGTTGCAGGAGCAATGCTTTCTGGAATGCTGTGTGCCATCACAATTTTGAAATTTAGAGTGGCAGCTCTTTTTAAAGAAATGGGGCAGTATGGTTCTTAATTAGAGTCTGCCTTTTGAATTCAACCTCTTGATATTACAGTTCAGTTTCTAATTAATTGATTTCGCTCATTATTTAGAATTATTTCTAATAATAGTGTTAATTTTGCGACATTATGAAAATAAGTTTTTTTGTATCAATTGTTTTATTTGTTTTTTTTTCGAGTCAGTTACCTGCTCAAGAAAAAATGGATAAACAGCATTTTTATAAAATAATTTCTTCTGAAAATTTGGAGTTGATTGATGCCGAAATCATTAAAATGAATACATCTTCTAAATCAACATTTAATTGTTATAAAGGAGCTTTATTAATGAAAAAAGCAGGATTAGAAAAAAATCCAGTAGAAAAACTAAAATTTTTTAAAGAAGGAAAACTATTGCTTGAAACAGCCATAAACAATGATAACCAAAATGTAGAATTACGCTTTTTAAGACTAATGATACAGGAAAATGCACCAAAATCTTTAGGTTATCATTCAAACATAAATGAAGACGTAAATTTTATTCAAGAAAACAGTAGCCAACTTTCCACAACACTGAAAAACATACTACTTGATTATTCCAAAACATCAAAAGAAATCAATTTTTAGAACCCAGTTTTAATGAATAAAAAAGTATTATTTCTATATTTTACACAGTCAGGGCAGTTGGGTGATATTGTAAATAAATTCTCACAACCTTTTCAAGAAGCAGGTTTTTTATGTGATGTTGTGCGTGTTTTTCCTGGAAATATTTTTCCTTTTCCATGGAAAATGGATCAGTTTTTTGAAGTAATGCCCACAAGCGTACTCGAGAAGCCAATCGTTTTAAAATCAATGAGTTTCAAGTATGAAAAGTATGATTTAATAGTATTGGCTTATCAACCATGGTTTTTATCACCAAGTTTACCAGCAACATCTATGTTTTTTAATGATGAGATAAAAAAAAGAATTAAAAACACCCCAATTATTACGTTAATAGGGTCAAGAAATATGTGGATTAGTGCTCAGGAAAAAATAAAAAGACAACTAAAAAATGCAGGAGGATTGCTTAAAGGAAACATTGTTTTGGTTGATAAACATGCTAATTTAACAAGTTTAGTTACTATAATTTATTGGATGAAAACTGGAAAAAAAGACAAGTACCTTGGTGTTTTTCCTAAGCCAGGCGTAGCTCCAACCGACATAGAATATACAAAACTATATGGAGAAACAGTAGCGGAAGCATTAAAAAACAATACATTAAACAAACTACAAGAACAGTTGATAGAGCAAAAGGCAGTTGAAGTGAAACCAAATTTAATGTTCATAGAAACTCGTGGAGCTGTGCTTTTTAAAATATGGGCAAATTTCATTGAAAAGAAGAGAAACAAAACTTTTTGGTTGCGTATATTCAAATATTATTTGTTTATTGCAATTTTTCTTGTTGCACCTATTGTTCTAATAATAAATACACTTATTTTTAAGCCTTTCATAATTAATAAAATAAAACATAAAAAAAATTACTTTTTACAAACAGAATTAGCGTAAAATGAAGAGTGGTAATAATAATGTATATATAAATAAATCAGCTATTTATTTACCAAATAGCCCCGTTTCAAATGATGAAATGGAAGATTATCTTGGTGTAATTAAAGAATTAAAAGCGACTTCAAAAAAAATTGTTTTAAGAAACAATGGAATAAAAAATCGTTATTACGCTATTGATAAATCAGGAAAAGCAACCCACACGAACGCTCAAATGACAGCATTAGCAGTTAGAAAATTAGTTGAAGACAATACCAATGAGTTGAAAAATGTTGAACTATTAGCTTGTGGCACATCATCACCAGATCAAATGATGCCTTCACATGGATAATGGTACATGGTTGGTTGCCAGAAACTTCAGCAATAGAAGTGGTTTCACCTTCAGGAAATTGTTGCTCAGGAATGCATGCATTAAAATATGCCTACCTTTCCATAAAATCTGGTGAAGTTGAAAATGCAATTTCAACTGGTTCAGAAAGATTATCAAGAGTGTTAAGGGCTGATACATTTAATGAAGAAGTAGAACAACTCATTCAATTAAAAAAAGACCCATTCATCAGTTTTGAAAAAGAATTTTTGCGTTGGATGTTATCCGATGGTGCTGGAGCATTTTTTCTTTCCAATAAAAAAAATGAAACAGGTTTGAGCATACGAATAGATTGGTTAGAAAGTGTTTCTTATGCACATGAAAAGGAAACTTGTATGTATATGGCAAGTGAGAAATTGGAAGACGGAACATTGAAAGGATATATGGACTTTGATGCTGAAGAAATTATCTCTAGATCTGTGCTTAGTATGAAACAAGACACAAAATTATTAGGTGAAAATATTGTGCATTTAGGATTTGACAAATTGAAAACAATATGTGAAAAACGAAATTTCAATGTTGATGAAGTGGATTATTTTTTACCACATCTTTCCAGCGAGTTTTTTCGTTCAAAAATTGCTCAGAAATTAATTGATAACCAAATGGAAATCCCTGCAGAGAAATGGTTTACCAATTTAAGTGCTGTTGGCAATGTTGGTTCAGCGTCTGTTTATCTAATGATAGATGAGCTTCTTAATGCTGAAAAACTTAAGTCTGGAAATAAAATTATGCTTGCAGTTCCTGAAAGTGCTCGATTTTCTTATGTTTTTGGATTATTAACTGTTTGTTAAATGAAAAAAGAATTTATATCCGAACTTTTTGAGAAGTTTGAAGATGCTTGTTATGACTATGAAGGAATAGAATGTTGGAGTGCAAGAGAGTTGCAAAACATTCTTGGGTATTCTCAATGGAGAAATTTTAAAAACGTTATTGAGAAAGCTGAAAAGTCTTGCGAGCAAGCAGGAGAAGATACTAAAAACCATTTTGCTGAATTCAGCAAAATGGTCGAAATCGGGAGTGGTGCTCAAAAAGCTGTTGAAGATATTGCATTGACAAGATATGCTTGTTATTCAATTGCTCAAAATGGTGATGCTACAACTAAAGTGGAAATTGCTTTTGCTCAAACTTACTTTGCAGTTCAAACTAGAAAACAAGAAATAAGTAAAAAATATACACAAACCAATTTTTAAGATTTGCAAAAAAGCCACCAAGCCAACGCTCTATAACAGACATAAAATGACAAGAACAACAATAGAAAAAGAACACCGAACCGATAACAGCTCCTACAAGAAATTGGCGGTTCAGAGGTTAAATGATCCCGATAGCTATCGGAATTGTACTTCGTATCAATGCTTTGTACCAAACCGAAAATGAAGTATTTTTAAATCCACTACTTCTCATACACGCCAAATGCTAAATGAAAAAAAACAACATTCCACAAGATAAAAGTGCCTTAGAAAATTATACAAAAGACATCTGTTATGCCTTGGATGAAAAGGGCAATTATACCACCGTTGCTAGTAGTGGATGGGAAGTGAAATCAACAGCATTGGATGTTACTTGGGATGAAATAAAAGAAAGAATTTCCAACATTAAAAACAAAGTAATTGAAGGAGAAGTAAGCCCTATTCTTTTTTTTATGGAAGTTAAATTGATGGATATAAAAACATTAGCAGCCTATACAGGTTTTTGGTCATGGCAAGTAAAAAAACACCTGAAACCAGCTAATTTTAAAAAACTATCTGAAAAAAAATTACAAAAATATGCTTCGGTTTTTGAAGTTAGTGTTGAAACATTAAAAACAATGGAACTTGATGAAAATAAACTTTAATCACATCCAAACAGCTCATTGTGAGAATGGAGTTACTGTAAATTTACTTCAACATGCAGGAGTTTCTCAAATCACAGAACCGCTTGCTTTTGGTATAGGCTCAGGATTATTTTACATTCATATTCCATTTTTAAAAGTAAATAATGGCCCAGCAATATCTTTTAG
>PHDR01000187.1 GCA_002841035.1 Bacteroidetes bacterium HGW-Bacteroidetes-12
TGATGAACCAACTATAGACACAATTTCACCTTCTTTGACCTCTAAATTCACTCCTTTGAGAACTTCCAAATCTCCATAAGATTTATGTACTTCTTCTACTTTTATCATGGTTGGTTTTTATTGATAATAATATTCTTCTTGCGTTCGTTTGTTTAGTCGAATTATCCACCCTAATCTAAATCCATAAAGAAAATCGGAATTTACTTTGTTGTCAGGAAGACCTGTGTCGTAATTAAATTTTCGAAGGCTTTTTGTCCAACCCTGAGTAACATCAATACCTCCAAAAAAATTAAGTAATCTGTTTTTACTTAAATACATATAGCCTACAAAACCATTTAGAGCAAACCCTACTGAGAATCTATCATAACCTTTTTTATGCTCGTCCGACAAACTTTTAATTTCATCAGAAAACTTGATGCTTATTTTATGTTGTAACATTCCTGGTCCAGCATAAATAAGAAATCCAGAATTTTTATTTGGTGCTAGTACATTAAACAATTTTCCTCCTGTTATAAAAAAAGAAGAGCCTCTTTGGTCTAAAAATACTTTTGTTGGCGTACCTTCAGTATTTGTAATTAATCCATCACTATTTTTAAGGGCATCCAGAATGTTGTTTTGACGCACATCAGCACCCCATAAAAAATTTCCTTTAAAACCGTAGTACCAACCTTTTTTTGTTTTCACAGCAAAACTTCCACCAATATTGTTGTTAGAGCCAAACCGATTTGCCATATCTGATGCTGTAAATTGACGAGCGTAAGAAGCTGTAAATAAAGGAATAGTGTAAGCAGAATCTTTAATCACCTTTTCGTTGATGCTATAATATTGTGCAGAAAGATGGTTGATGTTGAGAAAAAGGCATATAAAAAGTAAAATTCGCATACAAAAGTTTTTAAAACAATACAAAATAACACATTTTAACTCAGTCTAATATCTTTAATTACCAATTGCAATGAAATTGTTCCATTCCATTCATTTTCTTCAATGGTATAAACAATATTGAATAAAATTCCTTCGGTAAGTTGGTCTATCCAATGTCCAAGTTTAAATCCGATGCACGGAAATTTAGTTTCAGGAGCATTAGGGTCAAAAACTTCCATTTTTAAATGATTTTCTCCAACAATTCTTATTTTATCAGAAGTTAATATTTTTTCTGTCATAAAAACAGGTTGCATATTTTCGGGTCCACAAGGAGCAAATTGTTTTAATATACCATAAAATTTGTTGTTGATTTGAGGAAGCGTTAAAACAGCATCAATATTGATTTTAGGGATAAGCATTTCGGGTTCGATTTGCTCACTCACTATTTTTTCAAATTTAGCTATAAAAGCGTCTAAATTTTCTAATTTCATGGTAAGTCCAGCAGCATATTTATGTCCGCCATATTGCTCCAACAAATCACTACAGGCATCAATGGCGTTATAGACATCAAAATTTTGAACAGAACGAGCTGATCCAGATGCTTTTCCATCGGAGTGAGTTAGAACTATGGTTGGTTTGTAATGGGTTTCAATTAATCGGGAAGCAACAATGCCAATTACGCCTTTGTGCCAGTTTTCATTGTAAAGAACGGTTGTTTTTTTTGATGCAAAAGCAGGATTGTTTTCAATTATTTCTAAGGCTTCAAACGTAATGGTCGAATCAAAATCTTTTCTATCGCTGTTAAGTCCATTTATTCCTTTTCCAAAATTTATGGCTTCACTTTCATCTTCAGCAACCAACAATTCAACAGCTCTGTTGCCCGATTCTATTCTTCCAGCAGCATTAATACGAGGTGAAATGGTAAAAACAATATCGGTAACAGAAAGCTTCTTTTTAAATGCCGAAAGTTGAACGAGGGCTTTTATTCCCGGACGTTCTAATTTATTTAGTACTTCTAACCCAAAATGAACAAAAATTCTGTTTTCATCTCTAATTGGAACAATATCGGCACAAATGCTGATGGCTAGCAAATCTAAATAAGAAAAAAGAAGTTCTTCGTCTTTGTTGGTTTGTTGTGTCCATGCTTGCATCAATTTAAAACCAACACCACAGCCCGAAAGTTCATCAAAAGGGTAGGAGCAGTCTGTTCGTTTTGGGTCTAATACAGCAACAGCATTTGGAATTTCATTGCCAGGACGATGGTGGTCGCAAATGATAAAATCTATCTTTTTTTTGTTTGCATAAGCAATTTTATCTGTTGCTTTTATGCCGCAATCTAACGCTATGATTAAACTGAAGTTGTTTTCAGAAGCATAATCAATTCCTTGGTAAGAAATGCCATATCCTTCTGCATATCTATCGGGAATGTAATATGCTAAATGGGAATAAAATTTTTTTAAATAGGAATAAACCAATGCTACAGAAGTAGTTCCATCAACATCATAATCTCCAAAAATTAGTATTTTTTCTTCATTTTCAATGGCTTGTTGCAGCCGATTTACGGCTTTGTCCATGTCCTTCATTAAAAAAGGATTATGTATTGCTTTTAATGTTGGTCGGAAAAAAGCTTTGACTTTATCAAAGGTATCAATTTTTCGTTGAAGTAGAATGTTGGTTAGAGTTGGGTCTAAATTATTGAGTTCGGTGGAAAGGGAGTTGATTTTTTTTTGAGAAGAAATTGGGTTAATAAGCCATTGAAATTGCATCCGAAAAAGTTTGTTTCTAAAAAAATATGTAAAAACAAAAATACTAAAATCTATGTGTATTGAGTATATTAACTTTATAATTACTTTCAAAAACGAATACCCATGATACAAACATCGTCCAATTGTTCGGAAGAAGATTTCCAGTTTTCAAATGTAGTTTTTAGTTGTGTTTTCTGTTTTTAACAATGAAAACGATTTAAGGATGTTGCATTACCATCTCCAACAAGATGCACAAACTTTTTTTTCAATTTGGTTTTCAATTTCATTAGGCAATTGGTAGAAAAAATCGATTCCTGTCAATTTTTCAACACTATCAATTGTAACTACATAATTTTGAATAGATAAGTTTGATTTTTTGTTGGGCATAACAAATCCAATCGCTTCCTTTCGTTCTTTTTTTGCATCTAAAATAACTTTGTAATAAAAGTTGGGAATACTTACTTGATTTACTCCGATAAAAGGTAAATCAGCTTCTAAAACAGGACCAGTAACTACATATAGTGTATCGTAAATAGCTACCCAACTTCTAACTTGTTCTTCTAGTTTTTTCCAAATACCTCTATTAAAACTGGGCGTTTGAGGACTCATGTTGCTGTAATAAAAAGAACAACTCATTGCTTCTTCCGACCAACTCATGTCGCCAGCTGGAGCTAAATGACCTCTGTCATATCCAGAGCCTTTGTAATCATTGTCTGTGGCGGAATTGGTTTTGATTTTTACATCTTCTCTAAAATTATCCGAACGGTTTGCAATTTTATTGGTTTCGGCTTTCGTGAATTGGTAGCAAACCCATTTAGCTTGTTCGTGAGTTTCACTATATACCAATTGAAAACCAGTGTGCGTAATCACTTCTTCGTTTTGTAATAGCAGAGGAAGTTCTAAATTGGGTATTTCATTCAGCTTTTGTGAAAGCGAATTTTTTCCAGTGTTTTTTATTAAAGAAGAAGTGTCAATTAAATCTTGTTCTTTGTTTTTTGTTGTATCAATTAATATCGTTGATGTTTTTTGAGTAGGATAGAAATGAGTTTCTGTTAGGTTGTTTGCAGCTTGTTTTTGTTGGTAGGTGTTGTAGGTAATGTATGCGAAAATTAAAAGAATAATCAATAAAATAACGAAAAGCAGGATAATTATTTTTTTTGAGTTGCTCATATTGAGGTAAAAGTTTATAAAGGTTAAAAGTTTATAAGACAATAGGCAATTATTTCATTCATACATTCAATGAATGTTAATGCCTTATATTCACATTTCAACAAATTTTATCTGCACATTTTTGTCCGTCAATGGCAGCAGAAACAATTCCACCTGCATAGCCTGCACCTTCACCGCAAGGATATAAGCCTTTTATTTCAGGATGCTGTAGGGTTTCTCTATCTCGTGGAATTTTTACAGGAGAAGAAGTTCTGCTTTCCACAGCGACAACAATAGCTTCTTGTATTAAAAAACCATTCATTTTTTTGCCAAAATCTCTAAAACCTTGCTGCAATCGTTCTGTAATTTGTTTAGGAAATAGTTGATGAACAGCAGCGGAAACAATTCCCGGTTTGTAAGAGCAATCGGGCAATGAAGTCGAAACTCGGCTATCAATAAAATCTACAAGACGTTGGGCTGGAGCTATTTGTCCGAAATTGTTTTGTTCATCATTTTTGCCAGCAACAAATGCTTTTCGTTCCATATTTTCTTGCAGTTTTAATCCTGCCAATGCACCAAATTGCTCGTAAGGTTTTAAATCTTCAGCTTCTACAGCTACCACAATGCCTGAGTTAGCATAAGGGTTATTTCTTTTGGATGGCGACCAACCGTTGGTTACAATTTCTCCAGGAGCAGTAGCACAGGGAGCTATAATTCCACCTGGACACATACAAAAGGAAAAAACACCTCGGTTTTTAACCTGAGTAACCAATTTGTAAGAAGCAGGAGGCAAATACTCATTTCTCACATCACAATGGTATTGAATTTTATCAATTAACTCTTGAGGATGTTCAACTCTTACCCCAACAGCAAATGGTTTGGCTTCTAACTTAATTTTTTTCTTGTCCAACAAATAAAAAATATCTCTTGCCGAATGTCCTGTTGCGAGAATTACATTAGACGTTTCAATAATTGTTTTGTTGTTGATTTCAATACCTTTAATAGCGTTGTTTTCTATCAATAAATCAGTTAGTTTACTTTCAAAATGAATTTCTCCGCCATTTTCTATAATGGTATTTCTAATGGCTTCCACCACTTTTGGCAATTTGTTGGTGCCGATGTGCGGATGAGCATCAACTAAAATATTTTCGTCAGCCCCATGTTGAACCAAGAGTTGTAACACTTCTTTTACATCGCCTCTTTTGGTAGAACGGGTATAAAGTTTACCATCAGAAAAAGTACCTGCACCGCCTTCGCCAAAGCAATAATTCGATTCGGGATTTACGATTTGGTTTTTGGTAATATTGGCTAAATCTCTTCGTCTGTTTCTTACCGATTTACCTCTTTCTATTACGATGGGTTTGATGTTTTTTTCTAACAGTTTAAGAGCTGCAAACATACCCGCAGGACCAAAACCTATCACCACAGCAGATTGTTTACTCGTTATTGGAATAATTTTTTTTGCTTGAAAAAGAGTGGGTTTTTTATCGGTATAAATTTCAATTTTCAGGTTGAATTTTACTTGCTTTTTTCGGGCATCAATAGAACGTCTTACAATTTGAAATTCAAAATCTTCCAACTTAGTTGTTGAAGCAATAAGTTGTCGAATGTAAACATCACTAGCCGCTTCTTCGGGTGTTACTGTAATTTCTATAAGTTTGATGTTTTCTTGCAAAACCAATTTTAATTAGACTACAAAGATGCTTAACTTTTTTAGATATTATTTTTAGAAATAAAATTTTATGAACATTATGCGAAAATTCATTGTTAGGATAGAAAAAATAGCATAAATTTATAACCATAAAAACAAAAAATAAAAAACTATGAGTTTTAAAGACAATGATTATTTATGTCCCTCATGCAAAGGACATTTGAATGTAGGAGGACAATTGGTTTTTGCAACCAAAACAGAAAGAAAACATAAAGGATTAATTTTGTTAAATCCAAAAATTGGAGAATACAGCTACAAAGCACATCCTAAGTTTCATTTAGAAAAAGGCGAATTGGTAGAGTTTTTCTGTCCGCTTTGTAAAGTTGATTTGTCAGCAAAAAAACAAAAAGATCACGCCATGATAAACATGATTTCTGATGAAGATAACATGGAGTATGAATTGTATTTTTCCAAAAAAGCAGGAAACAAAAGCACTTATTTAGTGGCTAAAGACGTTTTTCAAACTTTTGGTGAAGATGCGATAGATTTTAGTGAATTTTTGTAGGCTTGTTTAGCTAATTTTATTAATTTCTACTTACATTAAAACAA
>PHDR01000188.1 GCA_002841035.1 Bacteroidetes bacterium HGW-Bacteroidetes-12
ACCAACTGTTGCAACATTGGGTAATATCTATTTTTATCTCCTATCAATTTCATAGCTTCTACTGCTTTTCTGTGATAACAAATAAAATTTGCAACAGTATTGTCCTGATTGGTTTCTGTGAGGTAGCTCAATGTTGCATAAAACCATTTTGAGGCAATTTTTTTAATAAAATCGTCCTTTCTGTTTTCACGACTTGCAGCTACAATTTGGTAGCCTTCTTTAGCTTTTTCTACTAATTTATAAATTTCTTCTGGCTGATCTTGTAAATCACAATCCATGGTAATAATATATTCTCCTATGCTGGCATCTAAGCCTGCTTGCAAGGCATGTTGCTGCCCATAATTTCGGCTTAATTTTATTCCTTTTACAAAAGGATATTTAGCACAATTTTCTTCAATTTTTTTCCATGAGCTATCAGCCCCTCCGTCTTCCACTAGAATAATTTCAAAACTATCAGTAAGTTTAGAAACCGAAAAAATAATTCGTTCTACAAGCTTATCAACTAAGTTCTCTGCCTTATAAACAGGGCTAACTATGGATATTTCTATTGTTGAGTTCAATGTTATTCGTTTTTGTTATTTTACAGCTCTCACATAATATTGTGCTCCAATCGGCAACCAAGATAGCAATTTTTCTGTGAAATGGAAAATTTTAAAGATTTTATGTCGAGGAAAAAAAATAGTGTAATTGAGTTTGTTTAGTTTTAATCCACTTTTTATGATGATGGATTTATGATAAGAAGGAGAGAGTAAAATGGCATCTTTATCAAATTCACATTCATTCACTACCTTTCTGGTTAAGGGATTATTAGGGTTATGCTCAAAATTATAAAATCGTCCACCTTGTTTTAAAATGCGTTTAATTTCCAATAAAATAGCTGCATGCAACTGGTGTTCAATATGGTGGAAAACCATTGATGTGAATACGATGTCAAATTCATTTTCTTTGAAGGGAATTTTTGCTCCATCAAAAGCTAAAAAGTTGGCGTTTGATATATTTTTTTTTTGTGCCTGACGAATACTTTCTTCAGAAACATCAATACCAACAATAGTTGCATTTGGAAAATGCTTTCTTAAATAAACAGAACTGTTTCCATCTCCGCAACCAAAATCTAAAATACTGTATGGTTTTGAAGCATCTTCAAATTTCTTTAATTCAATAATTTTATATTCGCTAAAAAAATCGCTATCGGCTCCACTCAAAGCTATAGCTTTATTGTGTGTTGCTCGATAATCTTCTGCAAATTCATCAAAATTATCAAAGTCTCTTTGTTTGCTCATATATTTAGTTCGCTTTTATCTCTTAGTTCATTTAGTAATCGGGCTTGATTCAATATCTCACTATATTTTGAATCACAATCTTTTTCTTTAACACATCGAGCAAATTCATTTAAAATATTTATAAAATGATTTTCAGCTGGTGCTTCTATTTCTTCAATTGTTCCTTGTTGTTCCAAAGTTATTAATGGTTTAAAATCAGGTGCTGGCGTGAATGCTCGGTGTACTGTAATTTTTCCTTTGCTTCCCCAAATTTCATAATTACATTGATAAAAGTTGTCAAATCCAAAAGCTACTTCACTAAATAGTCCATAGTTATTTTCTAAAAATGCTCCTCCAAAAATATCAACTCCCTTGTTGTTGTACTTTAATGTAGAAGCTTTCACTCTTAAATCCGTACCTAGAAATAACTGGCTCGCTTTTACTGTGTAGGCTGCTGCATCCAACAAAGCACCTCCTCCTAATTCTTTACTGTATCTAAAATTATCTGGCGGCAATGGAGGAAAACCAAAAGAGCTTCTAAAACAACGAATTTCTCCAATTTCACCTTCTTCAATACGTTTTTTTACTAATTGATGTTGTCCATGATAGATAAACATAAAATTTTCCATAATTAGCAACCCTTTCTCTTTGGCTTTTTTAACGATTAATTGTGCTGAATTGTAATTCATTGCCAACGATTTTTCAATCAAAATATGCTTTCCTGCGTCTAGGGTTTTAAGGCTCCATTCTTCATGTAAGCCTGTGGGTAATGGCATGTAAATCACATCTATGTCTTTTCTATCAATAAGATTTTGATAGCCAACAACAGCCTCACAGCCAAATAAATCAGCATATTCTTGAACTTTTGCTTCTGTTCGGCTGGCAACAGCTACCAATTCAAAATTGGGAGTAGATAAAATTGCTGGAATTACGCTTCTTTTAGCAATATTGGCACAACCTAAAATACCTATTTTTAGTTTTTGCATAATGTATTTGTTGTAACTTTCCAAAAGTGACTTTCCAAAAGTTCTAAACTTTTGGAAAGTTCTTTTTTTGGGGAAAGTTAAAAGTTATTTTATTTAAACCGAACAGCCGAAAGTAAACTTCTCGATTGAATATTCAAATAATTATTAAATTTTATAAAATCTTTAAGCTGGCTTAAGGTCATCCAGCAATATTTTTCGGGAACTTCTGTATTGAAATTTGCATCAACTTCAAGTATCATATTTTGATTTTGCTCTTGATAGAACCTTCCTCCCTCTTCCGATTGCATGGAATTATAATGCACTTTTGCATTAAATTTTTCAGGGTTTAGCACCACATCTAAAAATTCAACTTCGTATTCATTTTGTCCTTTTCGATAATTTCCTGTGAGGCATTGAACTGTTGGGGCTAATTCAATAATATCAAAATTTCCAGATTCTAATTTTGCTTGTACCAAAAAATGATAGACCCCATTAATTTTTTTACATAAAAAAGCAATAATGCCTTCTTGAGCAGATTTCACTAATGGTTGTGTCCAACTTTTCACCTCTCTATTTCCAATTTCTACTTTTACGGCAACTACTGAAAAATATTTGTATCCTTTATGATGAATAGAAAAATCATCTTTTACCCAATCTTTAATTTTGTTTAATGAAATTTTCTCTACTTCTAATTCAGCAAAGGATTTTAACCTTGTTATCCATGAAATAATATGTTCCATAGAATGTAATGCGTTTTTTGAATCTAATTCGGACAACAATAACTCACTATTAAAACTAATTAATTCATCTTTATGTTTCAACAGATTTAGCGTATTAAAATCACCATACGGAATACCTGAAATTACAGTTCGGGTATCCATGTTAATTAAATTATCGTATTGTAACAATTCCTTTATCTGCCCTAATGTTAACCAGCAAAAATGTTCTTCAATCTCTATTTCTCCCGTAATTTCAATAATTATGTTTCTGTTTCTTTTTTTTAAAAATCGAGCACCTTGCTCCGATTGAAGTTGATCTAACAAAACCGTTACATCTTTCCGTTCGGTTAAAAAATAATCTAAATAAAGAGGTGTGTTTCCTTGGTGCACTTGGGTGTAATTACTTTTTGTTGCTTGCAAGGTTGGCGAAAGTTGAACTGCATTAATATTTCCTGGTTCAATTTTAGCCTGCATCAAAAAATAAAGTGTGTCATTAAACTTTTTTGTAATTATTCCTAAAAAACCAATTTCGGGTTGGTTAATAATAGGTTGAGACCATTCCGAAACATTTCCCCAGTTGGTTTTAACGTGTATTCCTTCAATAGAAAAAAATTTTCCTGTTGTGTGTTCTAAATTCCCAGTAGTAGTATTAAAACCCCAATTCTCCATTTCCGAAAATAGAATAAAGGTAGTTTTATGGTGTGTTTGTTTCTTTTTTTCATCCAACCAATGCAAAAAGTTTTCAGTACTCATCAGTGTATTTTCTGTTGTTAATGCTGATTTTAAAAAGTGATATTTGGTTGGTGAATCCATTTTATAAATTTGAGTAAAAGTAATAAATAATATTATTTTCAGAAACAGTGAGCTTTAATGCAATTTAGCTTGCAAATAAGAAACTAATCGACAAAAAACAAATATTTGTCGCTAAAAAAATCTTGTTTATAGTAAAAATATGTAAATTAGCTTTTTAATTAAAAATTATATGGTGCCAAATTCGATTAATTTATTAGAAGAGTTAGATAGTGCTTCCTCCATCCATAGTTTAAAAAGAGATGATATTGATGTGCTCATAGAAGCTTGTGCAAAAAGAATTACACATTTATTAGAAATTGACAGGTGCAACGCTTGGCTATTTAATGCTAACCATACAGCAATTGTTTCCTTTGGAGAATATGATAAAAACAAAGACGAATTTTATAAAAATACAATTATTTACAAATCTGACTGCCCAAATTATTTTGACGCTTTACGCCAAAATAAAATTTTATTAATTCCCAATATTCGTTCGCATAAATACACAAAGGAATTTAATGAAAGCTATTCTATTCCAAATAACATAATTTCATTGATGGACATTCCTCTAAGAATTGATGGTGAGTTAATAGGTGTTTTATGTTTAGAAAAAACGGGAGAGATTGAGCGTGAATTTTCTAACGAAGAACAAACATTTGCCATGAGTTTAGGCATTATATTAACTTCTAGTTTAGAAGCTCGTCAACGCAGAAAAACTCAATATTTGTTGGAAGAAAGTTTAAAGGAAAAAAACTTGTTAATTAAAGAAATTAATCCTCGTGTGAAAAATAATTTTTCTATCCTCATTAGTTTGCTCCATTTAGCTAAAAACAAAAGTGAAGGTTATAAAGTTAATGAAGCTCTCGATGAATTTGAACAACGTGTAATGGCAATGTTAAAGATGCACGAATTACTGCAGCAAACAGATAATTACACATCAATCAATTTGAGTGATTATATAAAAGAAATAATCAATGAGTTTCAACAGTCGTTTGCTATTTTAAAAATGAAAGCATCTATAGAACAGCTTAATTTGGTAGTTAGCTCTAGAGTTGCTTTGCATTTGGGTTTAATTCTTACTGAAATACTACTAAATTGTGTTAAACATGGTGAAGTTACATCTTCAACTTATTATGTTGAACTTAAATTGAGTAAAAATGGAAATAATACTATTTTAAGTATTTCAAATTCAGGAAAATGTTTTGATTTTAATGAAAAACTCAAATTAAACACCTTGGGATTATCTCTAATAAGTGATTTAGCGAATGACATTGATGTGAAGGCTAGCTATCCAACAGTTGATGAATGTATTTATACGTTTGAATTTTAATGCACAGACTTCATAATAGCGTCCATTAATAACCGAGCCGATTTTTCCCAACTAAATTTAGCGGCTTGTTGAATGCTTTTTTCAGCTAATTCTTTTCTTAAATTTTCATCAGCAGCTAATCGAATCATTGCCTTAGCAATTTCATCTTCTGAAAAAGGATTTACTAATAAGCCAGCACCTTCAACTACTTCGGGCATAGAAGTAACATTGGAAGTAATTACTGGAACTCCACATTGCATGGCTTCTACCAAAGGAATACCAAAACCTTCAAAAATAGGCACGTAAGTTATTGCATAAGCGGCAGCAGTAATCTTCGTTAATTCATTATCGTTTACTCTTCCTGTAAAAACAACATCACTTCTGGCTTCCATTTGTTCAAAAAAAGTGTTGATTTCAGTTGTCCACCACATTTTTTTTCCCACCAACACCAATTTCATTTTTGATTTTGTAGCTGTCTTAAATTGATTAAAAGCCATTAATAAACGAAGAATATTTTTACGAGGATGCAATGTGCCTACAAACAAAAAATAATTTTGGTTATTCGTAAATTCTACTTTTACATTGCTTTTTTCGTTGTCTGAAATAGATTGGAACTTACTATTTGCTCCATTATATACTACATCAATTTTATCTGCTTTGATTTGGTATGTATTGATAATATCATTTTTAGAAAATTCAGAAACAGTGGCAATTCGAGTTGCTTTTTTAGCAAATTGATAAAAATATTTCAGGTAATAATTCAACACATTTTTGGGAAGTGTTTCAGGATAATGCTCAAAATTCAAATCATGTATAACGGCTAACGTATTGATGTTACTTCTCAATGGAAACATTCCATCCGTTGCCACAAAAACATCAGGATTTAATCTTCTCAACGCTTTTTTCAATATTATTTGATACCAAAAAGGAAACAAATAAATATGTCGTGTT
>PHDR01000189.1 GCA_002841035.1 Bacteroidetes bacterium HGW-Bacteroidetes-12
TCTTGTTTGGAAAAACTATCAGTTATGGTTTTATTTATTTTGTGGACAACATAATCATCACACGAAATAGAAATAACGCTTATTAAAAGAAGTAAGGAAGGTAAAAGGAGTAGTTTATGTTTCATATAAAAATGAATTAGTTAAACACAAACATACATAATAATTTTTCAATTAAAATACAGGCTGATAAAAAAGTCCAGGTTAACAATATAAACAAGAAATTGTAAAAATGCATTGGTTATTATTAGATTTGCATCCTGAAACATACAAACCAATTTTATGTCAAAACAAATTATAGAATGTGTCCCAAACATCAGTGAAGGAAGGAACGAAGCTAAAATAAAAGCAATTACCGCTGTTGTTGAAACTGTTGAAGGCGTTAAATTGCTAGATGTTGATGCAGGAAAAGCAACCAACAGAACTGTAATTACTTTTGTGGGAGAACCAGAAAATGTTATTGAAGCAGCATTTTTGTTAATTAAAAAAGCAGCTGAACTAATTGATATGAGTAATCACAAAGGCGAACACCCTCGTTTTGGTGCTACCGATGTTTGTCCATTAATTCCAATTGCAGGAATTACTATGGAAGAAACAGTAGTATATGCTCAGAAATTGGCAAAACGAGTAGGAGAGGAGCTTTCTATTCCTGTATATTGCTATGAAAATGCAGCAACAGAAGAAAAAAGAAAAAATTTAGCCAATTGCCGTTCAGGTGAATATGAAGGATTGAAAGAAAAATTAGCAAACCCTGAATGGAAACCCGATTTTGGTCCAAGTAGCTTTACAGAAAGCGTTATAAAAAGCGGAGCAATTGCTATAAGTGCAAGAAATTTTTTAATTGCATTCAATGTAAACATAAATTCAACATCAACAAGAAGAGCCAATGCCATTGCATTTGATATTCGAGAAGCGGGTAGGTTAGTAAAAGAAAATAGCATAGAAAAACGAATTCCAGGGAAACTAAAGGCAGTAAAAGGCATTGGTTGGTATATTGATGAATATGGAATTGCTCAAATTTCATACAACCTTACCAATATATCCATCACATCCATGCATGTAGCTTTTGATGAAACATGTAAAGCAGCTCAAGAAAGAGGGTTGCGTGTTACTGGTTCTGAATTAATAGGGTTAATCCCCCTACAAGCAATGTTGGATGCCGCAGATTATTTTTTAGTGAAACAACAG
The DNA here is from genome assembly GCA_002841035.1 of Bacteroidetes bacterium HGW-Bacteroidetes-12. Classification (GTDB taxonomy): domain Bacteria; phylum Bacteroidota; class Bacteroidia; order Flavobacteriales_E; family Vicingaceae; genus BRH-c54. Next base: position 1,186 of record PHDR01000189.1, read on the forward strand.
CGTTCGTTAGGTTGTTCTGAAAAAGAAAAAATTAAAATAGCAATAAAATCGTTGGGATTAGATGAATTAAAACCATTTAACCCAGAAGAAAAAATAATTGAATACATACTTCAAAAAGATGCTCCTAAAAATCTGATTGATTTAACATTAGCTGATTTTGCGGACGAAACAGCCTCAGAGTCAATGGCTCCAGGAGGAGGTTCTATTGCTGCTTATGTTGGAACTTTAGGTGTTGCCTTGGGAACGATGGTAGCGAACATTTCTGGACACAAACAAGGTTGGGACGATAAGTGGGAATATTTTTCGGAATGGGCTGAAAAAGGACAAGCCTATAAAAAAATATTACTCCATTTGGTAGATGAAGATACCCATGCATTTAATAAAATAATTGATGGGTTCAGAATGCCTAAAGAAACGGAAAAAGAAAGGAAACAACGAGCAGAAGCCATTGAAAATGCTACTAAATATGCAACCAAAGTACCATTCAATGTTATGGAAACAGCTTTCAATTCGTTAGAAGTGATGCAAGCGATGTTAACCAATGGATTGCAATCTTCTTTGTCGGACGGAGCTGTTGGTGTTTTGTGTGCAAAAGCAGCCGTAACAGGTGCTTATTTCAATGTTAAAATCAATGCCAAAGACATTAAAGATCGGGTATTTGCTGAAAACATAATTAAAAAAGCAGAAGCATTGTATCAAAAAACGGTAACAATTGAGCAAGAAACCATAGCTTTGATAAATAATAAATTGTAATAAAGAATTAATGAAAATATATTTAAGAATACTCTCTTTTGCTCGTCCATTCAGGAGTTTTCTTCCCATGTTTATTGTTTCCACTATTTTAGGGATAATTTTTGAAATCCTTAACTTGTCTTTTGTTGCTCCAGTGCTAAAAATATTGTTTAGTGATGAATCTCAAGAAGTTGCAAAAACTGCTTTTCCTGTTTTTGAATTCAGTAAAGATTATATAAGCAACATTGGCGTTTGGTTTAAAAATTACCTTGTTTCCTTTACAGATAAAACAGAAGCCTTAAAAATAATCTGTTTTGTGCTACTCATCTCCGTATTTTTTGCAAATTTCTTTACATTTTTATCACGCTTTATCTTGGCATTTGTGAAAGCTAAAATGGTTAAAAACATTCGTTTAGCTTTGTTTGAGAAAATAAACCGGTTGCATTTAGGCTATTACACCAACGAAAAAAGAGGTGATTTAATGTCGAGAATGACCAATGATGTTAAAGAAGTAGAATCATCCATCATAGATACCCTCAATGGCATTGTGAAAGAACCCATAACTGTTGTTGTTTCCTTTGCAGTTTTATATTATTTATCACCTCAATTATTGCTGTTCTCATTATTGGTATTGCCGCTTTCAGGGTTTGTTATTTGGAAATTAACTTCATTGCTTCGCAAAAAAGCAAAACAAGGACAAGATTATTTAGGAAAGATATTAAACACCATTGATGAAGCTTTGGGAGGAATGAAAATTATCCAGTCATTTAATGCAGGAGAATTTTTTATAAAGCGATTTACACATGAAAACGTAAAATATGAACGAGCATTACGCTCCATGGATTATAAAAAGGGATTAGCATCGCCCATTTCTCAATTTATGGGAGTCGCTGTTTTCTGTATGGTGTTGTATTATGGAGGAACATTGGTATTGAAAGAAAACTATATGCCTCCCGAAAACTTTTTAGTATTTGTGTTGTTGTTTGCCAATGTTATTTCGCCATTGAAAAGTTTGTTTACCTTAGTTGCTAATATACAACGAGGATTAATTGCTGGAGAGCGTATTTTTGAAGTAACAGATGCAATTGAAGAAATTACCGATGCACCTAATGCGATAAAAGTCACCGAATTTAATGATGCTATTGAACTAAAAAACATCTCATTCAGTTATGGCGAAACAGAAGTGCTGAAAAATATTAATTTACGTATTCAAAAAGGGAAAACAATAGCATTGGTTGGTGCGTCTGGAGGAGGAAAATCAACAGTTATCAACCTAATTCCTCGTTTTTATGATGTTAACAAAGGCGAAATTTTAATTGACAATAAAAATATAAAAGAAATAACGCTTCATTCATTGAGAGAGCAAATAGGTATAGTTACTCAAGATTCTATTTTGTTTAATGATACCATTTACAACAACATTGTTTTTGGAAATGAAACAGCTACAGAACAAGATGTGATTGAAGCTGCTAAAGTTGCCAATGCACATGAATTTATTTTGGCTTCGGAAAAAGGATACCAAACTGAAATAGGCGATAATGGAATGAAACTTTCTGGAGGACAAAAACAGCGTTTATGTATTGCTCGTGCGGTATTAAAAAACCCTCCCATCATGCTGTTAGATGAAGCTACTTCTGCCTTAGACACAGAATCTGAACAATTGGTACAGGAAGCCTTAAATCAACTTATGAAGAACCGAACATCTGTTGTTGTGGCTCATCGTTTAAGTACCATACAAAATGCGGATGAAATTGTGGTAATAAATAATGGAGAAATTGTAGAACAAGGTACACACAAAGAATTGCTCGAAAGTCCGACAGGTTCGGTGTATAAAAAATTAATTGCAATACAAAAACTATAATTTCTTATACACTTCTTCAGCGAGTTTTTCTTGGGTAGGATAATTAATTAAAATTCCTTTTTGAGCACCCTGATACACAAACAAACTGCCAGCAGCAACTGCACTTGCTCCATGTTGCATAACTTCATAAAAATCAGTAATCTTACTAGCTCCTCCACAAGCTATAATAGGAATATCTACCAATTCGGAAATATTTTTAATCAGCGCATTATCATATCCTAAATACGTTCCATCTAAATCTATGGAGTTGATAAAAAGCTCGCCAGCACCATTTTCTTCCAACTTTTTCACATATTCAAAAAGAGGAAGATTTATTTTTTCACTACCTGAATTTGTGTAAACAGATAGTTTTCCTAACCAGTTTTTCTTCACATCAATAGAGGCAACAATACTTTGAGAACCAAAAATATTAGAGGCTTCACGCAATAGATTCAAATTGGTTGCCAATGCAGAATTGATAACCACCTTTTCAATACCCAACTTAAAAAGATGTTCTATTTGATTTAGAGAAGTTATTCCACCACCATAGGCAAAAGGCATGAAGGCTTCTTCAGCAATTTCTTCAATTTTTTTATAATTAGGTTGTCTTTTTTCTTTGGTGGCGGTAATGTCTAAAATTACAATTTCATCAACTTCTTTCTCATTAAAAATTTTAACAGCATTGATGGGATCACCAATATAAGTTGGATTTTTAAACCGTATGGTTTTAACCAATTTTTCGTTTTGGAGTGTTAATACAGGAATTACTCTAGTTCGTCTCATTATTAGATGTTAGAAAAGTTGGTTAATAACTGCATTCCAAACTTATGGCTTTTTTCGGGATGAAATTGCACACCATAAATGTTGTCTTTTTCAATTGTCGAAGTGAAATCATACCCATAATTAGTAGTGGTTAAAATGTCTGTTTTATCGCTAGGTTGCATGTGGTAGGAATGTACAAAATAGAACCTACTATCATTATTTAATCCTTCAAACAAAGCTGAGGGCTTATTAATTTTAATTTCATTCCAACTCATGTGCGGAATTTTTAGGCTTGACGAAAGTTTCTTTTTATCAAATTTAATTACATCCATGTCTATCCATCCTAATCCTTTTTCAATTCCTTCTTCACTTTTATTTCCTAATAATTGGGCACCTAAACAAATTCCTAACAAGGGGATTTTATCTTCCAGCACTTTTTTATTCAATATTTCTATTAATCCTGATTGATGTAAGTTTTTCATTCCATGGTCGTAATGTCCAACGCCTGGTAATATTAACTTATCCGCTTGCTCAATTTCTTCGGCTGAAGAGCAGATCATAGATTTCACACCTATCCTTTTCAGCATATTTTGAATGGATTTGATGTTTCCTGCGTTATAATTAATAATACTTATCATGTTGTTTTTACTATAGGTGGGTTCTATAAATCAGCTACTTTTTCGGTTATGCATAAAATAGGTTTGTTTTCACTCGTTGTTGTTGCAAAGATAAATATATTACCACCATCTTTCAATTTTAGTTTTTTACGAACAGTTTCAACATTTTCTTTGAAATTTCGACAAGAAACATTTGCTTTTGTAATTCCCAATAATTTAAATTGATTGGACTGATAAGATAGCACATTATTTATCTTAAATGTTCTTCCTGGAAAGTCTGAAATAGGCTCAACAGAAGTGTAAAGGTGTGAGTTGGAAGCAATTTTAGTTAAAGAAAATGTATTTGCGATTGACTTAAATCCTCCTGCTTTTAAAATAGATGCATTAGGTTCGTAAAGATAATTTTGAGGGTCAGAAAAATTAACAGATAAATTTTCTTCGTCAGGATAATTGAAATTGAAATGCTGTTCGGATTCCGATATATTTATTGTGTTAATTTCTGTAATGTCAGTTGCGTTTTTTTGAAGTAAATATAACACTTCCTTACATTCATTTTTTATGGATAAAACAAATACATGTTCAACACATTTTAATTGCTGTATTGCCTTTTTTATATCCAACATGGGTGATGTTTTAATTAAAACGGTGCTGGAAATAGTAAAAAGTTTGGGAAGCATTTCCAATATTGGTGGTGAGCAATCTTCCAATTGAAACACTTTTTGAAATTGATTTCGCCTTGCAGGGTCTATGTATATTACATCAAATTGCTCTTGGTTAGTTGCTAAAAAAATTTCGGCAGAAGAACAAATTGCAATTATGTTGGCTTTCAATACTTTAAAATTAGCTGTT
>PHDR01000190.1 GCA_002841035.1 Bacteroidetes bacterium HGW-Bacteroidetes-12
ATTTAAGCAAATCAAGTTATTTACTCTCTAAAATAGCGATCATGTTTACTATTTCAGCCATTCAAACACTAACATTTGTATTGGTTGGAAACTCAATTTTGGGAATTCAAGGAATGAATTTGGCTTATTGGTTAGTGTTGTTTACAACAGCTTGTTTTGCCAATATGTTAGGATTAAATATTTCAGCAAGCTTCAACTCGGCTGTAACTATATATATATTAATTCCTTTTTTGGTTATCCCTCAATTATTATTAAGTGGAGTTATTGTTAAATTTGATAAACTAAACCCAGTTATAACACTTCAAACCAGTGTGCCTGTTGTTGGTGAAGTAATGACTTCTCGCTGGGCTTATGAAGCATTGGCAGTTCATCAATTTAAAAACAATGCTTTTGAAAAACAATTTTTCGATGTAGATAGAGAACTTAAGCATGCAGAATTTAAAAAGAATTTTTGGTTGTCAAAGTTGAAAGAAAAGTTAAGCAGCACCAAAAACAATTTAGATAAAGAAGACAAAAAAGAAGTGATTGAAGATAATCTCATCTTATTGAGAAACGAGATAGAAGCTGAGTTGCAAAGGAATCCAACAATTAAATATCAACAACTTGAAAATTTATTTCCAGAAAAAATTACACAGCATGTAATTAAAGAAACTGAAAATTATTTTTATGAATTAAATGGACATTATTTACAACTATACAAAGCCGCAAATCAAAAGAAAGATGCGTTGGCAACAAAATTAAATGCAGATTCAACTTCAAAAGCGATTTTTATTGAAATGAAAAATGATTACACCAATGATGCACTATCTGATTTTGTGAAAAATAAAAACGATTTGAATAGAATTTTGGAGTTAGATGGTCATTTATATCAAAAAATAGATCCTATATACCTTCAGCCAAAAGGCTTTAGAGCCCATTTTTATGCTCCAGTTAAATTAGTTTTTGGAATGAAAATACCAACATTTTGGTTCAACACCATTATTATTTGGTTAATGTCAATTTCATTGATGGTATCCTTATATTTTGATTGGTTAAAAAAAGTAATTAATGGTATTGGAAAATTAATGGAAAAGGTAGCAAATAAGACACCAATTCATTAAACAAAACATTACTTTTATCGTAAGAGTTGAGAAATGTTTTGTTAACTCTATTTATGATAAATATCTGATGATTCGTAAACTAATTTTCTTCTTTCCAGTACAACTTTTCTTGGTCAATTTAAAGAGAAACCATTTACTTTTATTTTTTTGGATTATCTTGTTTTCCATAGTAAATAGTTCTTTAGCCAATAAATATGGAATACCATACCTTTTCTTAGCTCCAGAATATTTAAATGAAATAAGCTTTTGGTCTTATGCTATTATGGGATTTTCCATAGGCGGCTTTGCAATGACATACAACATTACAAGTTATATCATTAATAGTGGGAGATTTCAATTTATAGCTGCATTAAGAAGACCTTTTCTTGTTTATTGCATTAATAACTCCCTTATTTCCTTAATTTTCATTCTTTTTTATATCTATAAAGTAGTTTTTTACCATATAGAAAACGAGAACACACAAATACTTGATATATTTGTTTATATCTCAGGAATAATAGCAGGATACACAATAAATATACTCATTTCATTGTCTTATTTTTTAGGTACGAATAGAAATATTTTTAAAATTTTAGGAATTAGTTCTGACACAGATAATGCAAAACCAATTAGTACCATTTTATTAAGAGACGAAGATTTATATAATTTTCTTAAACAACGAGAAAAATGGCACGTTGAAACTTATTTACATACACCATTTTCAACTAAAGTGGCTAGAGATATTTCACATTATGACACAACCATGCTTCAATCAGTTATTAAACAAAATCATTTGAATGCTTCAGCTTTTGAAATGGTGGTTTTTGTTTCGTATTTAGTATTAGGTTTATTTCATGAAAGAGCATTGTTTATCATTCCTGCAGGAGCAAGCGTAATGTTGTTTTTTACAATGATATTAATTGTATCAAGTGCTTTTCATACTTGGTTAAAAGGGTGGACTACCTTTGCATTTATTGTATTGTTGTTATTAATAAATTTTCTGTCTAAACATCAAATTTTCTCTTACGCTAATATGGGATATGGGTTGAATTATAACACCGAATTAGCAGATTATTCATTAAAAAACTTAAATAAATTAAGGTTTAATGAAGCAAATTTAAAAAATGATAAAAACAATGCCATAGAGATTCTTGAAAAATGGAAACATATAAATGCAAGCCCAAGCCCTGAAAAGCCAAAATTATATTTCTTTAATACAAGTGGAGGAGGTTCTAGAGCAACGCTATGGACTTTTTATACTTTACATTATTTGGACAGTATTTATGGCGGTGATTTCTTTCAAAAAATCCATTTAATGACGGGTTCTTCGGGAGGAATGGTTGGAGCTGCATATTATAGAGAGCTTTATTTAAGACAAAAAAACAATAATTTACAACCACATTTATCTGATTATTCTTATGTAACTAATGCCGGAAAAGACTTATTAAATTCCATTGCGTTTAGCATTGCAACCAATGATTTTTTTATCAGAATGAAAACGTATGATGATGGAAAATACACTTATTTAAAAGACAGAGGTTATGCATTTGAATGGCAATTGTTGAAAAACACAAACAACGTCTTGAATAAACGCTTGATTGATTATCGTGCACCGGAATACGAATCTCAAATTCCAATGATGATTTTTGCACCAACAATTATAAATGATGGAAGAAGATTGCTCATTTCAAGTCAGCCTATTTCGTTTTTGAGTAATAATGTTCCTAGTCAAAACACACACAACAATCCAATCGCAGAAAATGTAGAATTTACTAGATTGTTTGAAAAGCAAGACGCTTTAAATCTAAAATTTACAAGTGCTATTCGAATGAGTTCTACTTTTCCATATATAATGCCAAGTGTTTCTCTACCAAGTACTCCACAGATTAATGCCTTAGATGCAGGAATGAGGGATAATTATGGTGCAATGACAACTTATAAATTTATGTACACTTTTCGAGAATGGATAAAAGAAAACACATCGGGAGTTGTAATAATTAGAGTTAGAGATAAAGAAAAAAATAAAAATATTAAGCAAAATCCATTAATAAGTATCGGTGAAACATTTTCATCACCTATAGGTAGTTTATATGCTAACCTTTTCTCAATTCAAGATTATAACTTAGACGACATGATTCAGTATTTAAGTAATGATATCAATCAGTCAATTCAAATTATCGATTTTGAGCTTCAAAACGAAGATGATCAAATTTCACTGAGTTGGCACTTAACCACGAAAGAAAAAGAAACAATAATCAACTCTATGAAATCAAAGAAAAATCAAAAATCGTTGATCGAATTACAAGATGTAATTAAACATTGAGTAAAAATAATTTCCTATTCTACATTCATAATTCAACATTCATAGTTACATTTGTAGCTCTCAATTATATTAACTATATTCATTAAACAATGTCAACAAAAAAATTTTCAGAACGACACATCGGACCACGAGAAAACGATGTAAAGAATATGCTTTCAGCAATAGGAGTTTCCTCAATAGAAGAATTGATTAACCAAACCATTCCAGCGAAAATTCGATTAAAAAAAGAACTTCAGCTAGATGCTCCTCTTACAGAATATGCGTACTTAAATCACGTTAATGAATTAGGTAAAAAAAATAAAATTTTTAATACTTATATAGGATTAGGATATTACAATACAATTACACCATCAGTAATTAAAAGAAATATTTTTGAAAATCCAGGTTGGTACACCGCTTACACACCTTATCAAGCAGAAATTTCGCAAGGTAGGTTAGAAGCATTGCTAAATTATCAAACAACTGTTATAGATTTAACAGGAATGGAAATAGCCAATGCCTCTCTTTTAGATGAAGGAACAGCAGCATCCGAAGCAATGATAATGGCTTTTGCCAACCGAAGTAAAAAATTAAAACAACAAGAAGCTCACACTTTTTTTGTTTCCGATAAATGCCTTCCTCAAACCATAGATATTTTAAAAACCCGTTCTACCCCACTAGGAATCGAATTAATTATAGGTGATTTTTCAACTTTTCAGTTTACTGATAATGTTTTTGGTGGAATTGTTCAATACCCAGATGCAACAGGGCAAATAAATGATTACAAGTCATTTGTAGAAAAAGCACATACCAACGAAAGCTTAGTGGTTGTTGCAGCCGATTTACTAAGTTTAACCCTACTAACCCCTCCAGGCGAATGGGGTGCTGATGTTGTAGTTGGCACTTCTCAACGGTTTGGTGTGCCACTTGGTTATGGCGGACCTCATGCAGCTTATTTTGCAACCAAAGATATTTACAAAAGAACAGTACCAGGCAGATTAATTGGCGTTTCTATTGATGCTCAAGGAAACAGAGCGTTAAGAATGGCTTTACAAACCCGAGAACAACACATAAAAAGAGACAAAGCAACATCAAATATTTGCACAGCCCAAGTTTTATTGTCAGTTATGGCAGGAATGTATGCCGTTTATCACGGTGCCGAAGGATTAAAAAATATAGCAACAACCATCAATGCTTTAACCAATAATTTAGCTTCGCAACTAGATAGTTTAGGTTTGAAACGATTAAACACATCTTTTTTTGATACCTTAACGTATGAAATTAATGCTAGCCAAAAAGTAAACATTGAAAAAACTGCGTTGGAAAATAACATTAATTTTTACTATACCAATACTACGGTTTCAATAAGCATAGGAGAAACTGAAAATCAACAATCAATTAATGAAATTGTAACCGTTTTTGAAAATGCACTACAAAAAAAAGTAATAAGAACAGAAAATTCAGCAAGTGTAATTCCATCTAATTTAATTAGAAAAACCCCTTACTTAACCCACGAAGTATTTTCTAACTATCATTCTGAATCAGAAATGATGCGTTATATTAAACGATTAGAAAATAAAGATTTATCCCTTACTCATTCAATGATTTCATTAGGTTCATGCACAATGAAATTAAATGCAGCTTCCGAATTAATTCCGTTAGGTTGGTCAGAATGGGCTAACATACACCCTTTTGTTCCTATTCATCAAGCACAAGGCTACCAAGAAATGCTAAAAACATTAGAAAAAGACTTAGCAGAAATAACAGGTTTTGATGCTGTTTCATTACAACCAAACTCAGGAGCTCAAGGCGAATACGCAGGTTTAATGGTAATTAGGGCTTACCACGAAAGCAGAGGCGATACCCACAGAAACATAGCATTAATACCCTCATCAGCACACGGAACAAACCCAGCAAGTGCAGTAATGGCAGGCATGAAAGTAATTGTTACCAAATGCGATGAAAATGGAAACATTGATGTAGCTGATTTAAAAGCAAAAGCCGAAGAACATGCCGCTAATCTTTCTTGTTTGATGGTAACGTATCCTTCAACACACGGTGTTTTTGAAGAAAGCATTATGGAAATTACCCAAATAATTCATGCAAATGGTGGTCAGGTTTATATGGATGGTGCAAACATGAACGCACAAGTTGGACTAACAAATCCAGCAAACATTGGTGCAGATGTGTGTCATCTTAACCTTCACAAAACCTTTGCAATTCCTCATGGAGGAGGTGGCCCTGGCGTTGGACCTATTGGAGTTGCCAAACAACTAACCCCCTTTTTACCTTCCAATGCAGTAATAAAAACAGGCGGAAACAACGCAATAACAGGCATTTCGGCAGCTCCTTGGGGAAGTGCTTATGTATGCTTGATTTCTTATGCTTACATTAAAATGTTAGGTACTGAAGGATTAAAAAAATCAACTCAACTTGCTATCTTAAATGCCAACTATTTAAAAGCAAAATTAGAAAAGCATTATGGAATTTTATATACCA
>PHDR01000191.1 GCA_002841035.1 Bacteroidetes bacterium HGW-Bacteroidetes-12
CTTCATCATAAGCATTGGTGTGTAGCGAATTACAGTTGTCATAAATAGCATACAAGGCTTGTAATGTTGTTCTAATATCATTAAAATCTATTTCCTGAGCGTGTAAACTTCTACCACTGGTTTGTATATGGTACTTCAACATTTGAGCTCTTGGATTGGCTGCATACTTCTTAGCCAAAGCTTTTGCCCAAATTCTTCTTGCTACTCTTCCAATTACTGCATATTCAGGGTCTATACCATTACTGAAGAAAAAAGATAAATTAGGACCAAACGCATTGATGTCCATTCCTCTACTCAAGTAATACTCTACATAAGTAAACCCATTAGCAAGTGTTAGAGCTAGTTGTGTGATTGGGTTAGCTCCTGCTTCAGCAATATGATACCCCGAAATAGAAACAGAATAGAAGTTTCTTACGCCCTCTTCAATAAAATATTCTTGCACATCGCCCATTAAACGCAGGGCAAATTCTGTAGAAAAAATACAGGTATTTTGTGCTTGGTCTTCTTTTAAAATATCTGCTTGTACAGTTCCTCTAACTATTGCTAATGTTTCTTTTTTAATTTTTGAATATACATCAGCAGGAAGCACTTTGTCGCCAGTTACGCCTAGCAACATTAAACCTAAACCATCATTTCCTTCTGGCAACACACCTTGGTAAGCAGGACGTTTAGTTCTTTTTTCCTTGTAAATGGCTGCAATTTTAGCTTCAATTTCGTTCTCTAAGCCATTTTCTTTAATGTGTTTCTCACAGTTTTGGTCGATTGCAGCATTCATAAAAAAGCCTAATAACATAGGAGCTGGACCATTAATAGTCATACTCACAGAAGTCATTGGATGTGATAAATCAAAGCCAGAGTATAATTTTTTTAAATCATCTAAACAGCAAATAGAAACACCTGAATTCCCGATTTTTCCATAAATATCGGGACGAATATTGGGGTCATTACCATAAAGCGTAACTGAATCGAAAGCCGTTGAGAGTCGTTTAGCGGGTAATCCTTTGCTTACATAATGAAAACGCTTGTTGGTTCTTTCTGGCCCACCCTCTCCAGCAAACATACGTGTTGGGTCTTCTCCTTCACGTTTAAACGGAAATAAGCCCGAAGTGTAAGGAAACTCTCCAGGAACATTTTCTTGTAAGCTCCAACGCAACACATCGCCCCAACCTTTGTATTTTGGTAACGCAACTTTAGGTATTTGAAGGTGCGACAAGCTTTCGGTATGCGTTTCAAGAGTAAGTTCTTTATCTCGAACATTGAATTTAAAGATCGGATTTTTATATTGTTGAACTTTATTTTCCCAATCTTCAATAATTAACCAATTGCGAGGATCAAAGTCGAGTTTAATTTTATCAAAAGTAGCTTGTAAAACCTTTTTAACGTCAGTTTCCTTTGTTTCAATAGTTGCTATTGTTTTATTTATGGCAAAAAGCTTATTGGCAATTTCAACTTGTTCGTCCACCCATTTATCGTAAGCTCTGTTATTCTCAGCAATTTCGGATAAATAACGATTTCTACTTGGAGGGATAATGAAAATTTTCTCAGACATTTCGTTGGAAACCTCAAAAGTTGAATTTAAATCAGAATCAGTTTTTGCTATTATTTTATTGATAATTACCTTATAAATGGTGTTCATTCCTGGATCATTGAATTGAGATGCAATGGTTCCATAAACAGGAATTTGATTATCTTCAACATCAAACAAGTTATGATTTCTACGGTATTGTTTTTTTACATCTCGCAAAGCATCTAAAGAGCCTCTTTTGTCAAATTTATTGAGGGCAACCACATCAGCAAAATCGAGCATATCAATTTTTTCTAATTGAGTGGCAGCACCAAATTCGGGTGTCATTACATAAAGCGAAACATCCGAATGATCCATAATTTCGGTATCGGATTGACCTATGCCTGAAGTTTCTAAAATAATTAAATCGTATTGAGCGGCTTTCAACACCTGAACAGCTTCAGCAACGTGTTTACTCAATGCCAAATTACTCTGACGAGTAGCCAACGAACGCATATAAACTCTTTCGTTCTTAATGGCATTCATTCTAATTCTATCTCCAAGCAATGCTCCGCCAGTTTTTCGTTTTGATGGATCTACAGAAACTATTGCGATGGTTTTGTCTTTAAAATCAATTAAAAATCGTCTAACTAATTCATCTACTAAAGATGATTTTCCTGCTCCTCCTGTTCCTGTTATTCCCAATACAGGAGCAGTCCCTGATGAAACTGAAGAAAATGCTTTCTCAAAATCTTCATGTCTGTTTTCTGCTAAAGAAATCAATCGGGCAATCGTTGGAACATTTTTATTTTTAAGTTGAGCTTCAACGCCATTAGCTTTTGGTAGTGGTGGTGTGGGCGTATCGCACTTTTGTATCATGTCGTTAATCATGCCTTGTAATCCCATTTCTCTACCATCGTCAGGATGATAAATTCTGCAAATACCGTAGGCTTCTAATTCTTCAATTTCTGAAGGAAGAATAGTTCCACCGCCACCACCAAATATTTTGATATGTTCGCAACCTTTTTCTTTCAATAAATCATACATGTATTTAAAATACTCCACATGTCCACCTTGATAGGAAGTCATAGCAATAGCATTAGCATCTTCTTCAATGGCACAATTCACCACTTCATCCACACTTCTATCGTGACCTAAATGAATTACTTCAACACCAGTTGCCTGAATTATTCTACGCATGATGTTAATCGCTGCATCATGTCCGTCAAACAAACTGGCAGCAGTAACAATTCTAATTTTATTTTTCGGGATGTATTTTTCTATGGCTTCCATTTTACTTGCTTTGATTCTCTGTGTTGCGAAATTAGTAAAAAAGTAGAATTAAGAATCAAATTTCAAGAGGTAAAGCATTATAAAATAAAAAAAAGGAGGCAAATCAGATTTGCCTCCTTTTCATAATTGATTTTTTTGATTAATCTTCGTAGTCTAATCCTAAATAGGTAATTAACTCTTCACCTTGTAAATGACGAAGTGTGTTTAACATTTTCATTTCTTGTTTAAATATATCGTGCATAGGTCTTAATCCTTTCACTTTTTCTTGCGGAGATTTAAAATAGAAGGATAACCATTCCTGAACGCCTGACATATTTGCACGTTGAGCTAAATCTAAGAAAATAGCTAAATCAACAACAAGCGGTGCTGCCAAAATAGAATCTCTACATAAGAAATCAATTTTAATTTGCATTTTGTAGCCTAACCAACCAAAAATATCAATATTATCCCATCCTTCTTTGTTGTCTCCATGAGGAGGATAGTAGTTTATACGTACTTTATGGTATAAATCTTTGTATAAATCGGGGTTTTGTTCTGGTTCTAAAATTTCTTCTAAAACGCCTAATTTTGAAACCTCTTTTGATTTGAAGCTGTTTGGATCATCCAATACTTCTCCATCTCTGTTTCCTAAAATATTTGTTGAGAACCAACCAGCTATACCTAAATTACGTGTTTTTAATCCTGGAGCAACTATTGTTTTCATTAATGTTTGACCAGTTTTAAAATCTTTACCACAAATAGGTACACCATTATTTTTAGCTAACTTAACCAAAGCAGGAATATCTGCGGAAAGGTTTGGTGCTCCATTAGCGTAAGGTACTTTTTCCATGATGGCTGCGTAAGCATAAATCATACTTGGCGGAATGTTAATGTCATTGTTTTTTAAACCAGCTTCTAAACTTTCAATTGTTTGATGAACTTCACTTTCTTGGATGTAGATTTCTGTAGAACCACACCATACCATTACCAATCTATCGCAATTGTTCTTAGCTTTAAAAGCTCTAATATCTTGACGAACTTGCTCTGCTAATTCCCATTTAGTAGCTGCTTTTTTAACATTTGGACCATCTAATTTGGTAACATAATGTCTATCAAAAACGGCTTTCATTGGCTTAATGGCTTCCAGTTCGGGTTTTAATTGCTCTAATAAATAACGATCTAAAACGCCTGCATTTTGAGCAGACTGATACATATTGTCTTCAAAAATATCCCATCCTCCAAAAACTACATTTTTAATGTCGGCTAATGGAATAAAATCTTTAATTAATGGAGTTTTGTTTTCAGTTCGTTTACCAATTCTAATTCTACCCATTTGCGTAGTGGAACCAATAGGCTTAGAAATTCCTTTATTTACTGCGTAAACGCCAGCTATAACAGTTGTTGAAATCGCCCCCATACCTGGTAAAAGAATACCGAGTTTTCCTGTTGGTTGTTTGATGTTTGTTGCCATTTTCTTTAATTGTTTTTGTTAGATTTTTTTAGAATAGTTTTCTATCCAATTATTGATTATTTTGTTTTTATTGATTATTTTTTCATATAAAGTAATTCCTAATAAGGCACACAATGCTCCCGCTAACAAGTCTATTACGTAATGATGCCCTGAATAAACAGCAGAAAACCATATACCTATTAAAAAGACGACAAATATAGGAATTCCTATTCGTAATTTCTGTCTAATTCCATACATTAAAACAATAATTGGATAAGCAGCGTGTAAAGAAGGCATTGCGGCAAAAACATTTGAATTTTTTTCATATAAGGAATGAAATAAATTAATATTAAAAAATTCATCAAATCGACTTAATCCTGCTGAACTTCCGGGTGTGTTATAGATTATTTCTGTGCCGTATTTTTCTAAATACCATGGTGGAGCTGCTGGGTATATGTAATAAAAAACGAAACCAATAAGGTTTACAATTAAAAATGCTCCAAAAAAATGAATGAGTAATTCTTTATTTTTAAAAAATAAATACAACGCAAATAACAATGGAATTGGCACCCAATTGATATAAAAAAAACCGCTAAGCACATCTAAAAAAGAGGAACTATTATTAGCAAAATATTCATTAGGAGATAAAATTACTTGGTTTGAGATTATGCCAAACAATGATTTTTCGATGGTATATGGTTCTATAACTCGAACAGTATTAAATAGGTAGTTAGGAAAAACCCGCATTGAATCATAAATAATCCAATAGACAATAAACAACATAAAGCCTAGCACCATTTTTTTTGAAAAAGGATGAGCAATGTAGCCTGTAAGTATAATGAAAATAAGAAATAAATGGTCTGTTCGTAATCCCACAAAGAAAAACACCCAACAGAAATAAAGGATTGCTGTAGAAAATAAAATAAGATGTTTTCTTTTTGCTAAGATGAGAGGATACACTAGTTTAAAATTAAAAAAATTATTCTTTATTGTTGAATTTTTGATAGAGTGGTTGGTGTGTGTTAATTTCTTTTCCAAAAACTTCCACACTAAATATTTTTGGTAGTAGGCTAACATGCTCTGCAATAACATACACTCTTTCTATGTGTGCATGTTTATTATTTATCATTGTTGCAACTTGTGGATTGCCTTTTTTATCTAATGTTATAATAAAATCCATGTCTTTTAATGAAACTAATGTAAATCTATAGCTATTTGGTCTGTTTTTTATTGGTTTTACACTAACACCATAGCCAAAAGATCGTTCCATCATTTTCAATTCTCTTTTTTGTCCTTGCTCTTGATACCTTCGCCAAAAAACTAAAATTGGTTCTTTTTTGTTTAAGTTACCATCTGTATCAATATTTGCTGCATAAACAACCGTGTTGGTGTTATAGCTTTTTTGTATATAAAAAAGCATATTTTCATCAGAAGGCACAGGATATTCGTCAAATACTTTTATTCTTGAAGCGTAATCATCATCTATTAAAGATATACTGAATATGGCAGTTGAGATTAATAATAATAGTATTGAATTTTTCATTTTAGAACCTTACTTTTCTTTTTTTTCTAATTCAACCTTGCAATGATTAAGCCGTTGTATGGCAGTTATGTTTGAAAGAACAGCTACAACA
>PHDR01000192.1 GCA_002841035.1 Bacteroidetes bacterium HGW-Bacteroidetes-12
TCATTATGTGTGCAATCATCGCACTTTCAAGTCTTTTTTTCCAATAAAGCCAACCATAAGCAATACCCCCAATAGTATTCCCAAAAATGATGTATAGTATTAGTAGGTTGTCAACGCTTTCAACTGTAGAATAGACTATTGGCAGGTGTCCAACTCCAAAAACCAACGATGAAAAAATTATTGCTGTCCAATAGCTAATTCCAGATTTCTTAACTTTCAGGAACAACCATACCAATACCGTCATAAAACCATACCGTAATAATATCTCTTCTGTAATTCCGCCATAAAAAATTCTAGTTAAAACAGAAAGTTCTATGTTTTCATTAAGGCTTTTTATTGATTCAGGCAAATATGGGTAGAATAGATATGACCAAAAGGTAATTGCAATACCTGTTAGAAAACCCAAAGCTAGTCCATAAGAGAAAAAGCCCGGATTAATCCTTTCATAACCAACAGAAACAATTTGATCAATTACAGGAGTCTTTAAGTTTGTTTTTGGTTGTAAAAACAGACCTAATAAAGTCATAACCAATAAAAGGATTGTTGGATTTATTAAAATTACTAGTGTCAGTATTTGTTGAGAGGTGTGTTGTAGAAGTTCTTTTTTTATTTCTTCAGGAAGCGGTATCTCTGAAAAAGCAATAGTTACAACTCCAATTAGGCCTGCTATAAAAATTACTATAAACTTTTTTAGTCTTATGTTTTTCATTTGTAATTACTCATTTCTTCAATTAATACTTTGGGGTTGGCTGAACCAATGTAGAAGGTTTCTCCACTCTTGTATTTAATCAAGATACCCGAATTTCCTTTTATACTGTATGATAGTCCATATTTTGATGACCATCGCATACCCTTATTAATTGTTTTATGTTGCACGCTTTCTACTGAGTCAATCTTGTCCCAAGGATGGAACTCATTAATAAAAGGATAAAAGTTGACGCTTATACCTTTATCGTCAATCATTGTTATTAATCTTATACTCCAAATAAACCCGCAAAGTCCTATTATTAAAATTGGGATAAAATAGTCTTCTAAATCCATTTTTTTTTCATTGAATAAATTGTCATAAATACTTGTGGCTAAAAGTGAAAGGGCAATTATGGTCAAAATGATAATAATTGATAATACCCACCATTGATTCAGTCTTTGTTTTTCGATATACATTTTTTTCATATCGGCCTTTTTTATGCTTACCGCTAACGTTTTGCAGCTACCCGAAGGTGGCGATTTCGGAGCACTTCACTGTCAACCAAGCAGAAACTTTGATAGAAGCACTGCACTTGATTTAACCACGGAACCGCCACTTTTGGGTAGGTGCTGTTGGCAGCTGCCCTTCTTGTTTCTTACCACTTATCAGTCAAGTTTATGTTAGGTTTAGTTTTTCAAATAATACACGATTTCTCTCTTTTGAATCTTTCAAGACTTTGTCAAAACTCATTATTTCAACGTACATATTGTAATTATCATTAAATGAAAAATAGCCGTCACCGCTTGGTAATTGTTTATAACCGGCATCTTTTGCAAATGCTTTAAGTTTTTTTGTTAAGTCGCAGACTATGTAAGCGTAAATAGGTGTGTTTGGTCTAAAGTCAAATTCTCTGTCGTGTTTATCTTTTGCATCTCCTTCAATAATTTCTCGTGCATATTTATTCACTTGCGAAATGGGATTTTCCGTTTCCGAATAATCATCTCTCATTGGTCGTTTAAATTCTATTAAGACGATTGACTCATAGGGCTTGTCATCATTTGAAAAAGCAAAAGGCTTATTAAAAATAAGGATGTCAGGTCGGTCTTTGGAATCTGAACTTGTTGGTTCTATTTGTTTAAATGATTTGTCAGAAGCTAAATATTTATGATATGAAAGTTTTTCGTCAAGCATCCATAAATTATGGTCTTCAAATCCTATTTCATCCGAAAGAGTTCTTAAAGGGAATATTAAACTATGCACTGCTTTTTCTGTCGCTTTTCTTTTCAGCAATTTATCAAAAAGGTCAAGAACTAATTTTCTGTGAATTACATATTCCGAAAGTTTTGCATTTCCAACTTCAATGATTTTAGCATATAGTTCTCGGTGTTTTTCGTCAAACTCTTCCATATCAGCTTCGCTTTCAATAAATCGCATTACCGATTTGGTTTCTTTTTTTACATCAAGTTCTAGTTCTTGCTGAATTTTGAATACTTCAATTTCCATCTTTTCTTCTGATAGAGTTGAAGGTATCTTTTTAAGTTTTTCAGGTTTGTATTTTAGTAATTGTCTATAACGCGGGTGATGTGAAACAAATTCCTTTACTTTATTCAATCTTTTTTCGGAAAGATGATTTATTTGCTCTACAAATTCTGTAAAAATCAATTCCGCAATTTCTTTTCTTAGTTCTTCTTGAGTTGTTTGGTCTGGGAATTCAACTTCGCCTTTTGCGAAATTTATTGTAGTCCTTTCATCATTTACATTTTCATCTAAGTAGTCACCTTCCACATAAACGGCTAAGGAAAATCTTCTTCCTTCTGTGTCAAGCAAAAAATTGTCAAGTTCAGGTATGTCAATAGAGAGTTTGTCAATTAATACTTCTCGATTGTTCGCACAATAATGTATTTTATTATCAACCTTGTCATTATACAGTTTTACTATACTTAGCTTAAAACTGTTGCCCCTAATTTTTATCTCTTCATTTTTTACTTGACCGTTTGTGAAAAGTTGAAATAGGTCATTTACAACGATTGTTTTTCCAAGATCATTGAGCAAGAATCTAGGACAATCATCATTGAGAAAATAAATAAAAGTGTGTTCTATTATTTTTAAGGCTATATCTTCTGAAAGATTGTTGCACCATTTCCTATAATCTTCCTTTAGTCCTTTAAGTTTTACAATTGTATATCTCTCTGCTGTTCCGTTGACAAGTTCAATTGTATGGTTCTCAATTCCGCGTTTTGTTGGTTCAAAATTGAATTTTCGAAGGTTCCAAATACCATTTTCAGGATATCTACTTTCTATTTCTGCTCTTGTGAATGCTCTCAACCAACTAAAACGTCCAACTCCTTTTCCACCTTTCTTGTAAGTTGAGTGAGCGTAGTTAAATGATTCATAATTGTCAGAATTAAAACCAACACCGTTATCTTTTACTACAAAGTCAATAATGTCAGGTAGTTTTTCTTGTCCTTCAAATTTTAAATCTCCTTGTTTAGAACGAATAATGTCAATATCAATTATTCCTGGTTTTGTTGCACTTTCTTCGTCAATGGCTTGAATTGAATTAACGATTGCTTCAAATAATGGAAGTAAAGTATTGCTATAAGCAAGTTTTTTTTCGTTTATTTTCCCTTTTATATCTATTTGCATAATTCGTTAATGATTGATTGGTTTCTCACTTTAGTTTAGCTATCAAAAGTGCCTTTATAGCTTTACTTTTCTACGTTGTAACAGTCGTAATTTCGTAATTCTTGTCATTAAGCATTACCGCTGTTTTCGTTACTTTAGGTTCAGGATTAGGTTCATTAAAATTAGCGTAGTAAATTATTCCACTAAAAGTATTTGCCGCCTGCATATAAATTAGAACTTGGTTTATCGTGTTCTGCATATGTGAACCCATTGCTTTCATTCTCTTAAATTCCAAAATAATAGGGTCTTCATCTATTTCAATCAAAAAGTCTGGTCGAATGTCTCTACTTCCAACATTGAATTTAGGTTCTCTTTGAGTTGTTATTGATTTCCCTGCAGATTCAATGTATGCGTGGAAAAGTCCCATTATTTCAACTTCTCTTATGTTCTGTGTATTCTCAAAAATTTGTTGGCTATTTTGTTTTGAAAACTCAATAATCATATCAACTAATTTATCGGCAGGTTTTTTGTCCTTGGCAATCGCAATTTTCTTTATTCTCGCTGCAATCTCTTTTTCTTCTTCAAGTTTTTTCTGTTGGGTGTTAAATGCAATTTTTTCTTGAATTTGTTTTAGAAGTAAGTGAACAAAACTAGTCACCGAAGTCATTGCAATAAATGCTTCATTTTCGTCAAAAAATAGTTTGTAGTCGTGAGTTGATTTGTTACGCCATTCTTGTCTGTAGTTTTTAAATAATTGAAGAACCCTGTCACGAAAAACATTATTTGTTTCAAAGAATTTCTCAATATCATTTGGAGTCTTTTTAATAACTTCATCTTGTGTCTTGTCAGCAAGAACCTTGTATGATTCCTTCAAAGCTCCTTCATAAGCTTGGTTACTCCGATAAATAACATCATTGAAATAATTCGTATCAGTTTTACCCTGTAAATAATAAAACTCCGCTCGGTCTATGTGAGTGAATATTGAATCCAAGTAAGTCGAACTGTCAACTTTCTTAATTGAATTTACTTGCTGTTCTATTTCTTTCAATATGTCCATTTATTGTCGTCTTTTAGGGTTGCTGCCAACGTTTTGCAGCTACCCGAAGGGCGGGCCTTTTACCACAAAACTTGATTTTAAAAACTAAACTTCCAATAACCACCAAACTGTCTTTGGAACACGAAACCCCGCCTTTTGGGTAGGTGCTGTTACCTACCGTTTTTCTATTATTTGGTCTACCCATTTTTCTTCAAATTTGTCTGGTATCGAGTCTGATTCGGAATAAATGTGTTTAAACCAAAAACTGTCACCTTTGTCATTTCTGAATTTCGCAAATTTTCCGTCTTCAGTTTGGCTAAACATTTCAAATAATGTCGTGTCAATTAAGGTTGCATTCCTTCCGTTAAATGTTTTGCTTAAATAGTCGACTTTGTTATCATTATTGAAATCATAAAGTTCTAAATCAAAACCTGTATTGAATCTACCGAAATAGCTTTCACTTTCTGTTTTTGTGTCATACCATACTTGATAATTAACTCCGCAGCCAAGACCTGTGCAAGGAACATATGTCAACATAAATCCAATTAAATTTTGGTATTCATAAAGTTTTACTTGTGAAACATAATTGGCAAATTTCACACTGTCTTTTCCTTCTCCCCAAACATTATTTAAAGTTATTTTGTCTACAGTGTTAATTGTCTTGCCGTTAATTGTTATTTCAATTCCTTTTTCATTTTCCTGCCATCTAATCTTATTATCTAAAAATTCTATTATCGTTCTCTCGTTATTGTTCAGAATAAGAGTAGGTTCAATTCTTTTTGTTTCAAGATATTTTTCTATTTGTCCATTATAATCAGTCGTTTCTACATTATCAATAGTCGCATCAGTTGTCTGGTCAGTCGTCCGAGAGCAACCGAAAATTAAAATTAGAATTGAAAATATTAATGCTTTGTCTGTCATTTTAAAATGGTAGGTAACGTTTACGGCTAAAAGAAGTGCGGAAATTACTTGCACAAAACTGTCTTTACCGAAAAACTTTATTAAATGTACTGAACTAAATCGCAATTTTTTAAAAATAAATTTATACCGCTGAAAAAATAAAATTGCAACTTGCACAAACTCCGCATTTTTTTTAGCCGCTGTTACCTGCTGGCGTATTGTTCATCATTGTTATCATTCGAAGCTCTGTCTGTCGGCTTACTATTTTTTTTGCGCAAGCTTTGCAAGCTCTTTTAAAAGCTTTGGTATAGCGTGGCTTTGAGCGGCTTTTAAATGTGCTTGCAAATGCGTTGGCTTTTTTTTAAAGTCTGATTCCGATTACTAAAATGTCGTCAACTTGCTCTGTTCCGGCTTTCCAGTCTTCTACAAAGTTGTCTAAGTGTTGCTCTTGTTCCTGCATTGTTTTGTTTTGAATACCAACCAAGATCTCTTTTAATTTTCTGGTCATTAATTTTTTACCACCATGTCCGCTAAATTGGTCTGCGTAACCGTCTGTGCAAATGTAAAAAGTGTCGCCT
>PHDR01000193.1 GCA_002841035.1 Bacteroidetes bacterium HGW-Bacteroidetes-12
TTATACGTTCGACAATAATGTGTCAACATTGGCAATTGATGGCTCAAAATCAAATTGGAGCAATTCATTATTAACAAGAAGTTGGGATGATATTAATGATAAATATATCACTACCTCAGAAAATTCTATTTGGTCACCTATAGAAACATTTGCATTTAATGGGGTAACTAGTGGTAATTTTAATTGGAAAAAGCTTTCAACAACTTCACTTTTTGCGGGGAAAAATGGAGAATCCATCGTTGAGTTGAAAGACATGAAAGACAATTATTCTGCTATGAAATATGGCTATGATGATAGGTTTAAGATTGCTGAAGTGAGTAATTGTAATTACACCAGTTTCGCATTTTCGAGCTTTGAAAGTTTAAAAGAAGTAGAAACAAGTACCTTTCATTTTAGTGGAGAGGTAGAGAAAGGTAATGGCGTTCAAAAAACAACTGTTGGATTAATAAAACCTCATACAGGAGATTATATGCTGGAATTGGGAAATTCAAGTATTGGACCTATGTTTAAAGCGGTGGTGGACAATGTAACTGTTTCAGGAGAAGATTTTGAAAGAGGAATACAAGTGGGTAGAACATACATTGCGAGTGTATGGGTGCATAAAGATAGCCCTAATGATGTACGTTTAGTTTTTGAATTAGATGGTAATCAAACAGACAGTAAAAACATAAGAAAAGATAGTCCTGAGGGTGTTCAAATAGGAAATTGGATACAGTTAAATTTACTATTTGAAGTTCCTTCTAATTACCTTTCTATCGGAGGAACTAATAATGATGTTAGAATTTACTTGCAAAATCCTGGCACAGGAGGAAACGCTTATTTTGATGATTTAGTAATTCACCCTGTTGATGCACAATTTATCGGCTATGTTTATGATGAAAGATTGGGGTTAATTAAGGCAACCATCAATAATGAAAACTTTTATACTCGCTACGAATATGATAATGCAGGTAAGCAAGTAAAAACATTTAAGGAAACCCAAAACGGTGAAAAGGTAATAAGTACTTCTAAATATAATTATAAATAAAATTTAAAACCATGAATAAAACAACCATAAAAACACTATCCACAATTCTTCTATTATGTCTAACCACTACCGTTTTCTCCCAAAAAATAGTAGTTATGGAAAAAGATACCATAGCCTCAATTAATACTACAGGGATTATAACTAACTCGATGAGCAATCAATTAGGTGAAATTACTTCGTCAGGTGTAATAAAAAATGCTCAAGGAGAAACCTTAGGGAACATAGTGGGCAATAAATTCATAGACATATCAGGAATTGTAAGAGGAGAAAAGATAGTAGCTGGAAATGAAACTCAACTCAAAGCGGGTGGCGATGTAATCATAGCAACTGTTCAATCAGGGAATAAAATCATAGATAGTAATAATACTGTTTTACTAAGCGGAACAGGTACTGTTAGTGAAAATCAACTAATAGCTTATTTTCTATTCTTTTAACTAATAACTAAACCATTAAACAATGAAAAAAAGTATAATAATAACAATCGTATCTGTTTTATTTTTGATGTATTCAAATAAAACCAACGCTCAGATTTATTCCAATTCAAATACACTGGGTTCTACAGGGAGTGCTATTGGCTACAATAACACATCAAATGCTGCTTACACTCTTGCTTCAGGGATAGGAAATAGCGTTACTGCTAATTATAGTATGTCAACAGGATATTATTCTCAAGCATTCGGGCAATATAGTGTTTCTATGGGGGTGTATACGTATGCTAATGGTTATGTATCTTTTGCCTTTGGTAATCGAGCAAAATCGCTTGGTTATGAAGCTTATTCTTTTGGGTCTTATGCCCAAGCCACAGGCACACATTCCTATTCCTTTGGAAGGCAATCAATTGTTAGTGGTACGGATGCTTATGCTTTTGGATATTATTCAGGAGGAACAGGAAATAGTGCATTTTCCATAGGGAATTTTTCGACAGCTAACAGTAATAATTCTTTCTCTATTGGAGAATATGTTAGTACATCATCCGCATATGCCATGACAATAGGTAGAGGTATAAATACTTCAGTAAAACTTAATAACAACCAATCTAATTCCCTAATGGTAGGCTTTAATAGTAATCTCGCCACACTTTTTGTCGGATCATCAGCCGGAGCAGGAACATTCGGAAAGGTAGGAATAGCTACATCCAGCCCAATAAGAACATTTGATGTAAACGGCATGTCTCATTTTTCTGATACCATGAGCATAGGCACTACCAAAACAAACGGTTCTATGTTGGCTGTAGCAGGAAAAATAAGTGCTGAAGAAGTAGAAATCAGTATGACAAGCACCTGGCCCGATTTTGTGTTCAACACCTCTTACGAATTAAATACACTCGCTCAGGTAGAAGAATACATTAATAAGCATAGTCATTTACCTAACGTTCCATCTGCAAAAGAAGTAGCAGAAAAAGGAATTAACATCGCAGAAATGGATGCTATTTTACTACAAAAAATAGAAGAATTAACACTTTATGCCATTGCTCAACAAAAGCAATTAGACAAACAAGAAAAAGCGTTAACTCAACAACAAAAAATAGCAGATGAGCAAAATAAACTCATAGAATATCAAACTCAGCTTTTGAATGAATTATTGAAAGAAAAAAAATAAATTTATAAATAACTTTATTAAGCAGCACTTAACCCTAAAGTAAATGTTTAAATCCTATAACATCATTATTAGCTTGTTTTTCATGGTTGCTACTTCTGCAACTTATGGACAAGCAACAATAACACTCAATCAACCTGAATCAGGGAATCAAGTGCATAGAGCAACAGAAAAAATTCGATTATTACCAGGATATTCCTATGCATCCACAAGAACCGAAAAAATGAAAGCCTACATAGGCTCCATTTTTAATTTTAGCATTGACGCTTCCATTGTAGGAGAAGAATTTACCACCTATAACATAAACGGGATGGGAGTTAGCGGAGATTTCTATATGCAATCGACTGATACGTTTGAATTATCAGCCTTGGATACCGTTAAACTATTAACCATTAATTTTACAGATTCTAACCAAACGAATACTGTTGTTATTACCATTACTTTTAACGAAAACAACCAAATTGAAACCGCAGTTGCTCTTATTACAGATCCTTCAGGCTCCTATGAATATAGCATTATGCCATATTTATCTCTAGAGGGCGACAATGTAATATTTGATTTAAGTGAGTTAGTTACAAACTATGTATCAAAATGTATTCAATATGATGACTATCATTGGTTGTCAAATAAATCATACAATGAAAATGGATGGGTAATCAGTGAAGGCATTACCTATATAGATAATATTGGGCGTTCCATACAAAGTCAGGCGAGAAATTTTTCTACTAATAAAATAATGGCTACAGAAAATATTTATGATTCTTTTGGTAGGCTGGCAATTAGCACACTTGCTGCCCCCACCTACAATAATTCATTTTGCTACAAACCAACCTTTATTACTGCAAATAGTGGAGATGCATATAACACTTCTAAATTTGATTTGCCCAATACACCAAGTACACTCTTAGGAGAAATTGACAATCCCTTTGCAGTTGACAATACCACTAAAGGAACATTGGGGTGGTATTTTAGCAATGCCAATGATGAGGAGCCTTATGTAGCAACCAGTGGGTTTCCTTATTCAAGAATAGAATATTATAGCGACCCGTTGGGAAGACCCAAAAGAATAGCAGGAATAAGCGAAAATTTTAAATTAGGTAGCGGACACGAAACAACCGTTTTTTACGGTGTTGCAGGTAATGAGCTTACCTATGTGTATGGGTTTACCGCCAATAATTTTAATAATTATAGAAATAATTTAACAAAAACCATCCTCACCAATGCTGACGGATTAGAACAAGTTGTTTATACCGATGCCCAAGAAAATGTAATAGCTACCTGTTACAGTGGAATAGAAAACGATTGTTATGCTATTCCTGTGTTACATAAATTAGATTATTATAAAGGTAGAAGTGTAAACATCCATTTGCCCTATTTTTCTGCCCAACAGTTAACATTTAACCTTAATACTGCTAGAGATTGTAATTCTATTGCTTATGTAACCATTAAAATAGTAGATTTAATTAATGAAAAAGAATTGGTAAGTGGAGTTGATTATAACTTTGTTCAAACGCCTCTTATAGGAACTAATAAATATCCTATCAATTTTATTGGAAATTATGCCAATAAATCGCTCTATTTAAAAGTAAGCTATGATTATACTTCTAATTACATTAACAATGTGTATCCTATAAGAAATTATGGCCCTTACTTGCCCTACCAATCGTTTCAATATAAATTAGACTACTCGCACTGGACATTAAATTACTATGACTATAAAAGCCGCTTGGTTAAAACCATTCCTCCCGAAGGTGTAGATTGTAATGGCATAGACCCTAATGTAGATTGGACTTATGAAACAGATTGGATAAACTATGATTTTTATAATTCTCTAACAGGTAATTTCACGATTAACCCAGGAAACTATGTGGACAATATTTATAATTATTATGAATACAAAACCACCAATTCTAACATTTATACGAGTGCAACCACTCAAAATCACACCATAGACCTTACTTTCTATCCTAGCCCCAAAGTTATAGGTTACGAAGCCTGTGATAATTTAGGGACATTTTATGATTTGGGTTTTGATGATGATGGTGGATCTGGAATTATAACAAATACCATACTTGATTTTACGGAGAAAAACACCACCTATAGCAACTCAAGAATAATGACAAGTGCCGACACTACCGATGTGGATACTTTTAATGTTCGTTCTCCCGAGAGAACACCTATTTTAGTTCAATATGGATTTTTAATAGGAACTCAAAATTTTAAAGTGATTAACGGAAATGGTTCAAATGCACTATTAGAAGTAGGAGGAGGTCCTTGTGATAATCATTGTACCAATGGAATACAAGATTGTGATGAAACAGGGGTTGACATAGGTCCTAGCTGTGCCATAGCTCCTCCACCTCCATGTGAAGGTATCCCACCAACATTATTGGCAACCTACAAAATGGAAATTGAAGTTACCATAAAAGATGGTGCAACAGTGCATTATGTAAAATCGGATGGAAGCATTCAACCTACAGCCTATTCTTATTTTATTTATCCTAAAATTTATAAAACATGCGAATGTAAGTACTACTGGGATTTTGCCTCTTTCTCTACACTTAATATCACTATTAATAATCAGGAATTGAACACCTATAAAGACGGCATTCACTTTAACCTTAAATCCATAGAAGTAAAAAAAGGACAACAATTGCCCAATTATGAAACATTTAATCCGAATGATTGGATGCACAAAATGGTGCAGTATATGGATTTGCGTGTTCGCCTTAAACATGATGTAGGTCCTTATACCAACGATAACATTTCGCACAGTTTAATTTCTACCTACGAATATGATGAACTAAACCAACTTATTGCGGTTGAAACCCCCGACCAAGGGTTGGCTGAATCTGTTTATGACATGCAGGGAAAAACAAGGTTCGCCCAAAATGCACAACAAAAAATAGATAAAAAATTTAATTATGTGAATTATGACCGTGCAGGACGACCTATAGAATCAGGCGTTTATGATTATTCTAACAGTGCTGCGTTGCAATTTCAAAATCAACTAGCACTCCCTGCCCTCAATCCTGGAGAAACTTCCGTGCTCACAGTAGTAGATGAAACAGATGGATTAAACGACACCTATTGTGCTGAACAAACATTTACCTTATATGATTTACCTGATAAAAATACCTCTCCTTATTATCCCTTCAATACTTCCCCTTATACCAAC
>PHDR01000194.1 GCA_002841035.1 Bacteroidetes bacterium HGW-Bacteroidetes-12
CTCTAAAATTTTAAGCGTATGTCATTCTGAACGAAGTTTTACCAAAAATTTATTTTTGATGTAAAACGAAGTGATGAATCTTATCCTTAACAGCTCTCCGCCCCTCGCTGCCACAAGCGTCCCGCTTGTGGTAAATAAAAAAATTAATACATTTGCCAAGATGAGCAGAAACTATAAATTTCTTAATCCTGAAGGGCTTTATTTTGTAAGTTTCGCAACGGTGTTTTGGTTAGATGTGTTTGTTAGAGAAGATTATTCAGATTGTATAGTAAAGAATTTAAATTATTGTGTGTCTAAAAAAAGTTTTGTAACTTTATGCTTGATTTGAAAATAATAGAAACCACAAGCGGGACGCTTGCGGCAGCGGGGGTAGAAACTGCTTGCTAGTTCGAGTTTAGCGTAGTGCTTCAATGCTTCAGCATAAACTTCACTCGGACTTACAGCAACAAAAAAACTTATAACCTCATTAAACTTATAACCTCCTAAACTATAAACTCAATAATAAGACCTTACCAAATCTCTTAAATTATAACGCGAAGCCATTACTTCACCATAAGCTCCAGCAGTTTGAATGGCAATAATATCTCCTCGCATAGTTGTTGGTAGTAAAAGAGCTTTTGCAAAACAATCGGACGATTCGCAAATTGGACCAACAACATCATAGCGTTCGGTTGTTTTACTTGTTGAGGTTAGGTTTTTAATTGAATGAGAGGCTTGATACAAGGCTGGTCGAATCAATTCAGTCATACCAGCATCCAATATCACAAAACTGGTGTTAAGTCCTTTTTTTACATAAAGTACTTTTGTTATTAGATTTCCGCATTGAGCAACAATAGATCTTCCTAACTCAAAGTGAAGGTGTTGCTGAGGTCGAAGTTGTAAAAACTGATGAAATAAACCGAAAAATGCTTCAAAATCTGGAATAGGGCTTTGTTCTGGATTTTCATAATTAACTCCCAAGCCACCACCAACATTGATGTGTTCCACAATAATTTGATGATTATAAAACCATTCTTGTATTTCGTTTACACGCAAACATAATCCTTTAAACACATTTAAATCGGTTATTTGAGAACCAATATGAAAGTGAAGACCAATTAATTTTAAGTGGGTTAATTTTTTTAGTGTTTCAATAACCTCCTCAAACTCCCAAGGATTAATTCCAAATTTATTTTCTTCTAATCCAGTGGTAATGTAATGATGTGTTTTTGCATTCACGTTCGGATTAATTCTAAGGGCTATTGTTGCGATTTTATTTTTTGCTTTTGCCAATTCATTTATCACTTCCATTTCTGGTATGGACTCGCAATTGAAACAAAAAATTTCGTTGTCTAACGCAATATTTATTTCTTCATCCGATTTTCCTACTCCTGCAAAAGCAACAGATGAAGCAGGAAAATTACATTCAATGGCTTTTTTAATTTCATTACCACTCACACAATCAGCACCAAAACCATAGGACTGAATAAGCGTTAAAATTTTATTATTTGAGTTGGCTTTCAGTGCATAATGTACGTGATAATTATATGGATTGGAAGCCTTTTTTACCACCTGCAATGTTTCTTCTAATAACGCTAAGTTATAAAAATAAAAAGGAGTTTTGATTTCCTTAAATCGTTGTATGTCTTTCGGGCTAATCATGTTTAAACAGCGTTTTGTGCAGGGTTTCTAGAGCTTCTTTTTTATCAGAAGTGGTTACTAAAACAGATACGTTATGAAAACTTCCTCCATAAGAAATCATTCGAATAGGAATGTTTTCTAAGGCACTAAAAATTTTAAGTGCATATCCTTTACTTTCGGCAATAAAATCGCCCACAATACAAATAATAGATAACTCTTTATCAACTTCAACAGTTCCGAATTTTTTTAAATCCAGTATAATTTCATTTAAAAATTTAGTGTCATCAATGGTAACAGAAACAGCTACTTCTGAAGTAGTTATCATGTCAATTGAAGTTTTGTATGTTTCAAAAATTTCAAATACTTTTCTTAAAAAACCATGAGCCAACAACATTCTTCCTGATTTAATTTTTATGGCAGTTATGCCATCTTTTGCGGCAATGGCTTTTATTCCTTTGTTTTTGGTTTCGTTGCAAATAATAGTGCCTAAAGCTTCTGGCTTCATAGTGTTTTTTAAACGTACGGGTATGTTTGCCAATTTTGCTGGCAACACACTAGAGGGATGTAAAATTTTTGCACCAAAATAAGCTAACTCAGCAGCTTCATCAAATGAAAGTCCGGCAAGTGGTTTTGTGTTTTCAACAATTCTTGGGTCGTTGTTGTGAAATCCGTCAATGTCCGTCCATATTTGAATTTCTGTTGCTTCAACAGCCGCACCAATTAATGAGGCAGAATAATCACTCCCTCCTCTTTTTAAATTATCTATTTCTCCATACGGATTTCTGCAAATAAATCCTTGTGTAATAAATAGATTATCTGCTTTATGCAATTCTAATTCATTTTTTAATTGTTCTTTTATAAAAGCTGTATTAGGTTCTCCATCTTCATCAATACGCATGAAATTCAATGCGGGAACTAGGGTTGATTGTATGTGATTTTCCTCTAAATAAAAGTGAAACAAGGCGGTTGAAAGCATTTCTCCTTGGGCTAATATTGCTTTTTCTTCAAACAAGGTAAACATATCTTGTGTGAAAGATTTAATATAACTGAAATGTGAGCTAATTAATTCTAATCCTTTTTCTCGAAACGCTTTTGTTTCAAATAATTCTTCAACAACCTGTTGATAGTTCTTTTCTAACAATTTTATTTTTTCAATGGCTGCTTCAATATTTTTTTTATATAAATAATCGGCAATTTCTACCAAACTATTGGTTGTTCCAGTCATAGCTGAAAGAACTACCACTTTTCTTTCAGGAGTATTTATAAGTTTAGCTACTTCTTTCATTCGAGCGGCAGAACCTACTGATGTTCCTCCAAATTTTAATACTAACATACTCATTTAATTTGGCAACAATATTACAAAATTTATTTTGTAATAATTTTTAAAAAAATGTTTGAAATTTAACTTTTCGGTAGCCTGAATGTCATATTATGAGTTGATTTAGGTTTTTGAATTAGATTTGTTTTATCGTTTATACTTTATTATAAAAACTATCTTTGTGCTTCTTAAAAACAAAAACGTGTTTAAAAAAGCAATTTCTTATATTAGAGGCTTATTGCAATTGATTAAAATCAAGATGCAAAATGATGAGATTAAGAAGTTTACACTAGAGTCATTTCCTTTTTGGGTGGCCTCAATTTCCGCTGGTTTAATAGCAGTTTTATATTCCAACTTATTTCATTGGGTAGAAGTGTTGCAAAGTAAATTTGATTTTGAGAGAGCATGGTGGATTTTTATTATTGCACCTGTAGGCTTTTTTGTTTCGTGGTGGTTGGTTCATCGTTTTAGCCCAAGTGCATCTGGAAGTGGAATTCCTCAACTGATGGCTGGCATTCATTATTCAGGGCAGAAAAATGGATCAAAGGAAGTATTAAAATTGTTGAATGTTAAGGTGATTTTCATTAAAATTTCTAGTAGTGTTGCCTTGTTGCTCGGTGGAGGAGCAATTGGACGAGAAGGACCAACTATACAAATTTCGGGAGCTATTTTTAATACAGTATATCGGTTTGTCCCTGATTTTTGGCCAAAAATTAGCCAACGATTAATGCTTATTTCTGGTGGTGCAGCAGGATTGGCTGCGGCTTTTAACACGCCTTTAGGAGGGATTGTTTTTGCTATTGAAGAATTAGGAAAAACTCACTTAAATGCTATGCGTACACATTTGTTTACTGCTGTGATTATTGCAGGGTTAACTTCACAGTTGTTTTTAGGCTCGTACCTCTACATAGGCACTCCCACAGTGCAAGAATTGAAAGGATGGGCAATTTTTTATGTAATTCTTGCTGCTGTTTTAAGCGGTTTTTTTGGATTTGTTTTTTCTGCTATTTTACTCCGAATTGTTCGTTGGAAAAAAGTACTTACTTCAACTAGAAAAAAAGCATTATGGGCAATTTTAATGGGACTATTATTTGCAATTTTGGTCTATTTTACTGGAAATACAACTGTTGGTTCTGGAAAAACAATTATGATAGATTTACTTTTTAGTGAAAATTCAGCTTCCCAATGGCACACTTTTCCCGCTCGATTTTTAGGCTCTTTAATTTCTTATGTGAGTGGAGGTGCTGGAGGTATTTTTGCCCCATCGCTTTCTATTGGTGCTTCTTTAGGCAATACAATTGTTCTCTTATTAGATATTCCCGAATTTAAAAATTTAATTATAATTACAGCTATGATAGGTTTTATGACTGGAGTTACGCATTCTCCTTTCACATCTTTTATTTTAGTGTTAGAAATGACCAACAGACATACTAGTGTTTTTGCTATGATGTTAGCGGCTGCCATTGCAATTGGCGTTGCTAAAATTTTTGATAGAAAATCCCTGTATGAGCATTTGTTGGAATTATACATTACCAAAAACCCTACAGAAGAAGATAAAAAACAAACTAACAATTTAAAGAAATAACAAATAACAAATGCCGAAAAAACAAGAATTTTCAATTCTTTATTTTTTCGAGCATCCTCGAAATATATCCGCCTCAGGCGGATATATTTCGGGATAACAAATAACAAATTTAAACCTTGAACAAAAGACCTTTATTACCTTTTCAGGAGAAGAATGATTATTTTAAACAATTGCTCTTAATTTCTATTTTGTGCTTATTGGGAGTGCTGCTACTTTCTTTGTTAGGAGCAGGCATTGCTTATTTTTTGTTTGATATTGAAATGAACAATCAGTTTTCATATACTAACCTTTCGTCCGATGAAACGAATGCACTAAAAATGATTCAATTTTTTAGTGCTATTGGTTTGTTTATTATACCCACTTTTATTTATGCTAAATTATTACATAACCAACCTTTTGTTGAGTTAGGATTGAAAACTACAAACACCAAAAACTTTATTGTTGTTTTGTTAATAATGGTTTCTGTTGCTCCATTTTTATCCTATACAATAACCATTAATGAGGCATTAGTATTACCTGAATTTTTGAGTGGGGTTGAGGCATGGATGAAGCAAAGTGAAGAACAAGCCATGCAACTAACTACTACATTTTTAACCATGAATTCAGTTGTTGAATTTATTTTTGTTTTCATTATTGTTGCTTTACTTCCTGCTTTTGGAGAGGAACTTTTGTTTCGTGGTGTGTTGCAAAAATTATTGGTGCGTTGGATAGGTAAACCGCATTTGGCAATTTGGCTAACGGCTATCATATTTAGCGCATTACATATGCAGTTTTTTGGGTTTTTGCCAAGAATGTTGTTAGGGGTATTGTTTGGCTATCTGTTTTTTTGGTCAAAATCCTTATATCTGCCAATTTTTGCTCATTTGTTTAACAACGGAAGTGTAGTTGTTGCAGGTTATTTATATCCCGAAACGATAAAACAATCAGAAATAGTAACTTTTACTGATGATGCTCTAACTAAAATTAGCCTTGCCATTTTAAGTTTACTAATTACAATAGGATTACTTTTTTATTTAAAAAAACAGCACCTCTCAGCACCCCAATAAATAGTATGCTTATCACAACGTATTGTTAATTAAAAATTTCAACACAACTATTTTTGGTTTAAATCTCAATTACTTTTGAAATACATTTTCACTTATTGCGTTAGAAAGCTATGCGTTGGCTAAAAAGAATCAGCATTGTGTTTGGAACTCTCCTAGTTTTAATAGGCGGATTA
>PHDR01000195.1 GCA_002841035.1 Bacteroidetes bacterium HGW-Bacteroidetes-12
ATATATACTTCTACAGAAAAAGTTGAAATAGGAAGTAAACAAGGTTTTTATCAAAATAAAAGTTCTGGATTAATTATTTACGAAGAAAAAACCAAAACATACATTGATAACAGTGGTTGCCGTAATAACGAAATTTCATATAGAGAAGGTATAGATGCATACAGTAAAAAAAATTATAAAGATGCTATTAAGCACTTTAGTCAAGCTTTAGAATACAATCCAAGAGATTTAGAATCTCAATTTAATTTAGGAATCTGCTACTTGAAAATAGGAGACGTTAAAAAAGCGTGCGAAAGTTTTAAATTAGGTGCAGAATTAGGTGATAAAGAAGCTGCAATAAAATTAAAAGAAAACTGCGTTAATTAATTAATTTACTGTTTTTGCCGTCCATAATTATTCATACATTAGTTGATACAATATAAGAGTCTTAACTATCGATTAAAAATTGCTGTCTGAATTTTTCTTAAATTTACATTCTTAAACCAAACTGAATGTTTACCAAAAGACTATACCTTTTACCTTTACTATTCCTATGGCTATTAAGCTTTAGTGCTTTTAGTCAAAAAAATAACCAACTAAATAATACCCTTATTTTTAAAGTTAAAGAGCAGTATAGAAATGTTTGTTTTAATGATAAAATCAATCACCCACAATTTGCCAACATCAGCACTCAACTAGGAACAACGGCTCTTCAAAAAATATTTCCTGAAAAAACTAAAGAAGACCAGCCCAATTTTATTGATTTATCGCTGATTTACCAACTTACTTTTAATTCTCAGTTAGTTGATGTTGAAACCGCTATACAGCGAATTGCAGCCTCTAAATTAATGGAATATGTAGAACCCTATTATCTTCCAACACCTACCTTCACCCCAAACGATGCCTTGCTTTCACAACAATATTACTTAGGTTTAATAAATGCTTTTAATGCTTGGAACATTACGCAAGGCGATACCAACATTGTTATTGGAATTACAGACACTGGTTGGGACCCAACTCACCCCGATTTGGTGGGAAATGTTAAAAAAAACATTGCCGACCCTATAAACGGGATTGATGATGATGCAGACGGTTTTATAGATAATTTTTTAGGTTGGGATTTAGGCATGAACGACAATAATGCCTTGTTTGAATCTACCAGCCATGGGGTTCACGTTACAGGAATTGCCGCAGCCACAACCAACAACACAACAGGAATGGCAAGTGTTGGGTTTAAAACTAAATTTTTGCCCATAAAAATATCAAATGCAACAGGAATTTTAACGCACGCTTACCAAGGTATCGTTTATGCTGCCGACCATAACTGTTTTATTATCAATTGTTCGTGGGGAAGTTTTAGCCGTAGTCAGTTTCAGCAAGATATAATAAATTATGCCACCATAAATAAAGGAGCATTGGTTGTAGCTGCCGCAGGAAATGATGGGTTAGAAGATGTGTTCTATCCTGCTGGTTATGAAGGTGTTTTGGGGGTTGTAGCAACCGATCAAAACGATATAAAAAAAAGCAACTCTAATTTTGGCACTTATTTAGGGATTTCGGCTCCTGGAGAGGCTATTATTAGCACGGTTGGAAGTGGTGGCTATGGGCTAAACAGCGGAACATCAATGGCTGCTCCTATGGTTGCTGGCGGTGCAGCATTAGTTAAAGCCCAATTCCCAAGTTATACCAACCAACAGGTGGCTGCTCAGTTAAAAGCCACAGCAATCGATATAAGTTCTTTAAACACCTCATTTATAGATAAATTAGGAACAGGAAGATTAAATTTGTTTAATGCGGTTTCCAATACTTCAGCTCAATTTGTTGGGATTACTAAAAAAGCAATTACCGACAACAACAACCAAATTTTTGAAGTTGGCGATGTGTTGGAAATAACAACCACACTTACCAATTTTTTAACCCCCATAACAGGTGCTTCAGTGATTTTGTCAAGCACTTCTCCTTTTGTTAACATCACAAACAATAATGCCGTTTTTTCGGCAATGAATATGTTAGATACGGCAAGTAATTTCTCTAATCCATTTACCGTTCAAGTGCTTTCAGGTGCTGCATTAAACCAAGAAATTACCTTAAAAGCAACCATAACTTCAGGAACATTCTCGCAAAATCATTATTTCACTATTATTTTAAATCCAGATTTTATAAATATGGAAGTGAATCAAATTAGTACCACCATTACAAGCAAAGGAAAAATTGGCTACAACGATGCAAACAATTCTGTTGGGTTGGGTTTTATGTATAAAGGCGAACAATTGCTTTTTGAAGCAGGATTAATGATAAGTAGCAACTCCACTCAGGTTTCTGATGTGATAAGGAATGGCAGTGGACAAGACCAAGATTTTGGAACTATTGCTAATGTTGCTTTTCGTCCTCCTTTTGTTTCTGCGTTAGATTTAATAGGAGTTACAAATGATTTACAAGCTCCAAATCCAATTAACATTAGCATTAAGCAAGTTTCTTATGGCTATGCATCAGCTCCTGATGATAAATATGTAATTGTTGTTTACACCATAAAAAACGAAGGAACAAGCCCTTTAACCAATTTATCTGCTGGGATTTTTGCCGATTGGGACATTAAAAACGCCAATGTGAACAAAGCTAATGTTGATATAGCAAGAAAAATGGGTTATGTTTATGCGTTAGATACAGATAGTTTGTATGCAGGTGTAAAACTTCTAACCACACAAAATTTAGTGAATTACGCACTTGATATTAATGGTGGTGGTGGGGTTAACATTAGTGATGGATATACTTCGGCTGAAAAGCATACAACCCTAACCACCAACCGACCAACAGCAGGTAGTTTTAATGGTGATGATGTTGCACACGTAGTTTCTGCCGAAAGTTTTAATCTAACTATTGGCGAAGAAAAAGTTGTTGCTTTTGCTTTATTAGCAGGCGATAGCTTGTTAGATTTGCAACAAAGTGCCGATGCCGCTCAAACAACATTTTTTAACGATGCTCTTTCTGTAAATGAGTTGTTTAACACCTCTAACTTTTCTATTTTTCCTAATCCTGCTAATGAACAACTTACAATAGTTGGATTACCTACCAATGAAAAGAATACTTTTTTTATTACTGATATTAGCGGAAAAACACTAATTGAAAAACCCGATAATTTCACTAATCGTATTGATATTAAGTCGCTTCCTAGTGGGATTTATTTTTTAACTATTCGTTCAGCAAACCACCAACAAGTGCTTAAGTTTATAAAAAACTAACTATAGATGGACAGAAAAGAACATTGGCAAAACATTTATACTTCAAAGCAATTAGATGAAGTAAGCTGGTACCAGCCAACTCCCGAAACTTCTTTAGAACAAATTACCAAGCATGTTAAAGATAAAAATGCTGCCATTATTGATGTTGGTGGTGGCGATAGCTTTTTAGTAGATAATTTATTAATGTTGGGTTACACCAATATTTCAGTGTTAGATATTTCTGAAGCAGCGATAAACAGAGCAAAAGAACGATTAAGTGAAAAAGCCAATGCGGTAAAATGGATAGTTGAAGATGTTACACTTTTTAACCCCACAGAAAAGTACGATTATTGGCACGACAGAGCTGTTTTTCATTTTTTAACAGATAAAAAAGATGTAAAAAGCTATCTTAACTTGGTAAACAATGTACTAAACAAAAATGGCAAGATGACTATTGCTACTTTTTCTGAAAATGGACCTAAAAAATGCAGCGGCATTGAAATTCAGCAATACTCTAAAGAAAGCCTTACCGATACCTTTAGTCAACATTTTAAACTAGTAGAAAATTTTTATATCGACCATCCTACTCCTTTTGATACCATGCAAAATTTTGTGTTTTGTACGTTTGAGTATTGTTAATAAATGATTTATATCTCAACTTTTTTTATAATAATGAAGCAATGTTGTTAGTATTTGTTAGGTTTTTTTATAATTAACATTTTTCATTCACAAGGCACAGATTTTCAGTAAAAGAAAGAATCAAAAAACAAACCCAAGTTTTATTATTTTCAACTAAATATACCCTTGCTCTAAATATTTAAACAAATTTTATATGCAAAACCCCCTTAAATTGTTAAAAATTCAATAGATAATTTTTAGCTGTTTGCAATATATTAATTTATAAAATTCTATTTTTGAAGAATAAAATTTTTAAATTATGTCAAAAAAAATACAACCCGCAGACAATATTCAAGATTTACAATATTTTGGTGAATTTGGAGGTGTAAATCCCTCCATAACAGATTCTTCTACATTCACTTTTTTAAAAGCTGGGAAAATGGAAGAAATTTTCGAACACGAAATAGAAGGGTGCTACCTTTATTCTCGCCATTGGAATCCAATGAACAAATATCTATCACAAGCATTGGCTCAGCTCGAAGGTACTGAAAATGCTTCTGTAACTGGGTCAGGAATGGCAGCCATTACGAATGTTATTTTGCAACTTTGCAGTGCAGGAGATGAAATTGTTTCGAGCAGAACCATTTATGGAGGAACGTATGCATTTTTCAAAAATTTTTTACCAAAGTTCAATATTCAAACAAAATTTGTTGACACAACCAATATTGAAAACGTAAAAAAATCGATAACCTCAAAAACAAAAATTATTTATTGCGAAACGATTAGTAATCCAATGTTGGAGGTTTCTGATATTGTTGCATTGTCAAAACTAGCGAAAGCACATAATTGCAAATTGGTGGTTGACAATACGTTTTCGCCAATGATTTTTTCTCCTGCTCAGTTAGGAGCTGATATTGTGGTGCACAGTATGACTAAATTTATTAATGGAATGAGCGACTGCGTGGCTGGTGCTATTTGTGGAACTAAAGAATTTGTTGATTCGCTTTCTGACGTAAATAATGGAGCAAGTATGTTATTAGGTCCTGTGTTAGATAGTTTTAGAGCAGCTAGTATTTTAAAAAACCTCCGAACACTTCATATACGATTGAAACAACATAGCTCTAATGCACTTCATATTGCCCAAAAACTTCATAATGACGGTCAAAAAATAATTTATCCAGGATTAGATATTCACCCTCAACATCAATTGATGAAATCATTATACAATGCTGAGTTTGGTTTTGGTGGGTTGTTTGTGATAGATGTGAAAACCAAAGAAAGAGCAAATGTTTTAATGGAAGCAATGCAAAATAATAATGTTGGTTATTTAGCTGTTAGTTTAGGTTCTTATAAAACATTGTTTAGTGCTCCAGGCGGAAGTACATCATCAGAAATTCCTGAAGAAGAAAGAAAGCAAATAGGTTTAACAGAAGGTTTGGTTCGTATTTCTATTGGGCTGGATAATAATCCAGAAAGAACTTATCAACTTATCAAAAAATGTTTGAGTGAAATGACTAATACTTAAACTAATCTTAAATTAAGGTTGCTTTTATTATAGGGGAGTTCTATAAATTAAAGTTATGATATTCAAATAATTATGTGTACATTATATAGTATAAACCAACACATAAAGAAATGAATAAGCAACATTACAAATCAACAGGAAAGAAATCATTATTTGACGAACAATTTACCTCAGAAAAGTTACTAGAAATAGGTAATCCATTGGCAATGATTAGTAAGGTAATTGATTTTGAGATGTTTCGCAACACCTTAGAAAATAAATTATTGAACACCAATAAAAAGAACAAAGCAGGAGCAAGACCTTATGATGTTGTGTTGATGTTTAAAATATTGATTTTGCAACGC
>PHDR01000196.1 GCA_002841035.1 Bacteroidetes bacterium HGW-Bacteroidetes-12
TAAGCCAATATCATCCTAATAGGGACGCACTGACTTCAAATGGCAGAATAAATAGGGTTATAACTGCTTCAGAGTATAACGATGTTGTTAATAAGTTAAATGAACTAGGATTCTATAGAGGTTGGTTACAAGATTTGGATAGCAATAATCAATATTTACCTGATTTTTCTAAAGAAGAGCCATTTTTTTAAACTTATTATGATTGCGTTAAATAGCAGATATACAGATATATGTGTGTTTTGTATGAAGAATAATACACTGAAGAGCAATTATTATTTAAAAAAATTTTTGTTTGTGAAAAAAAAATGCAGAAATTTGGTTAAGAATTAAACCTAAAGCAACTATGAGAAAAGTACTCATTTTAACATTATTACTGGCCTTTACCTTTTCTGGTTGCCAGTTTTTTCGTGATAAATTCGGCAAAGATAAAGCTGCCGATACTTTAGCCGTTTGGGAAGCCAAGCAAGACAGCATCAAGAAAGTTGAAATGCTAAAGGCAAAAAAGTTGGAAGAAGCCCGAAGAGCAAAAGAAAAAGCGATTCAAGATTCTCTGATGAAAGTTAGAGAGATGGAAGCCAGGAATAGGTTCCACGTTATCATTGGTAGTTTTAAAGTGCCAACAAATGCTGATGAGTATCAAAAGCAGGTTTCCACCTTTGGATTTCAGGATCCCAAAATTGTGGAATCTCCAAATGGATTTAGGATGGTTTCAATTGGTGCGTTTGAAACATATTCAAAAGCAACCAATGAAATTGTTCGAATTAACCGAACCAAAGAGGAACCCATTGAATTATGGGTTTATGAGGCAAGATAATTAATGGTTTATTTAAAAACAGCTTCTAGTTAGTAATTTATAGATGCTGTTTAATTGTTATTGAAATAATAAAAAAGAGCTATTAGCTCTTTTTTTATTTGTTCAATTTCAAGTTGAATGGTAAGAAAAATTATCTTTGTCGCCATAACTTTT
Organism: Bacteroidetes bacterium HGW-Bacteroidetes-12; assembly: GCA_002841035.1. Classification (GTDB taxonomy): domain Bacteria; phylum Bacteroidota; class Bacteroidia; order Flavobacteriales_E; family Vicingaceae; genus BRH-c54. The sequence goes on from PHDR01000196.1 coordinate 968, forward strand.
TTTGTGATCAAATTTAAAAAATGATAGTAATGATTTTTAAGTAACTTCAAAACACACAAAATGACAAAAACTATTAAAACTCTGCTTAGCGAGTCGAAAACCGCACGTTGGATTGCGCTGGTTCTTATTTCACTTACAATGTTTTTCGCCTATTTTTTTATAGACGTTGTTGCTCCATTGCAAAAACTTCTTGAAACGAATTACAAATGGACTCCCGAAGTTTTTGGGATGCTTGGCGGATCTGAGTTCTTTCTCAATGTTTTTGCTGGATTTCTAATTCTATCAGGAATAATCCTCGATAAGATGGGAATTCGATTCACCATGATTACCGCAGGATTAACTATGGTTATTGGAGCAGCTTTAAAATTTTATGCTTTAACTGAAAGTTTTGCCGTTACTGGGTTAGCACATTGGTTTGATTCCTTTATCGTATCAATTCCTGCTTCTGCAAAATTAGCTTTTATTGGTTTTGCAATTTTTGGTATAGGCGTAGAGATGGCTGGCATAACTGTGTCAAAAACTATTGTTAAATGGTTTAGAGGCAAAGAGATGGCTTTGGCCATGGGGCTTGAAATGGCTCTTGCTCGCTTAGGTGTTTTTGCTGTTTTTCAGTTAAGTCCAATTTTTGCCGAAAATGGCGGTGTATCTAACTCAGTATTTTGGGGATTGCTGTTCCTTTGCATAGGGTTTATTACATTCTTTATCTACACTTTTATGGATAAAGCACTTGATAAAGAGTTAGATTTGAAAGCATCAAGTGAGCCATCAGAAGAGTTTAAGTTGTCAGACTTGTGGGTTATTTTAACTAATCCTGGGTTTTTAGCAATTGCTGGATTGTGTGTTCTCTTCTATTCGGCTATTTTCCCGTTTCAAAAATTTGCTACAGATATGCTCGCTTCTAAGCTAAGTGTTGATCTAAAAACAGCATCGCAATTTGTTTCATTCTTTCCAATTGGAGCTATGATATTAACTCCGTTCATTGGATTCTATTTAGATAAAAAAGGATTTGGAGCTAGTTTAATGATGTACGGAGCAATATTACTTACTATATCCCACCTTATTTTTGCTTTAGTTCCTGCAGATCTTTTCACTGTCCCTGTAGCTTTGATTACTATTATAATCCTTGGTGTAGCATTTTCCCTAGTTCCTGCATCAATGTGGCCATCTCTTCCTAAGGTTGTTGAAGATAGGTATTTGGGTTCAGCTTATGGTCTTACTTTCTGGATTCAAAACATGGGATTACTTGGTGTTCCAATTCTAATAGGTTGGGCATTATCTGCATCAAATCCTGGCGTTTCTGATCAAATACTTGCTGGAGTTGAAGGTGCAAAGTACAACTATACCGTTCCAGAGTTAATATTTGCAGGTTTTGGTTTCCTCGCATTTATCCTCAGTTTCTATCTTAAACATGTAGATAAGAAGCATGGTTATGGCCTTGAACTTCCAAATAAGAAGTAGTTGAAATATAACTTATTAAAAAAGCACTAATCACATATATGATTAGTGCTTTTTTAGTTTAATTGAATGAAGTTAAGATGTTTAAGAATATTTTTGATTAAGTTCTAATTGAGTGGTATACGATTTCAATTGTATTGAAAAGTTGTGAATAATTCAGTAATTATTGATGTAAAAAGAAAAGAAGAAAAATTTAAAATCTGTATCCCATTCCAAGTTTCACTGATGCAGCAAATGGATATGTTGCTTCATAGCCATAACTAAGTGGGTAAAGATTCAACCTAATATTTGGCTCAAGAATGAAACTAAGCTGATTGTTCATTGGGATAGATAAACTAATTGCACCTATTGCCGATGCATTGTGGGGGCGGATATTTTCTGTCCTACCAACAAAATGCCCATTAGAACTTATAACCTCAAATTTATTATCAATTAGAACACCAGCAGCACATCCAAGTTTAACCTCAACATCAACAAGTCCTGTTTTAAAACTAGTTGAGAAAATCAATGGAATTTCCATGTAGTAAAACCTTTGCTTTAGTTCGGTAGTGTTTATTGATGAAGATTTTTGGCCATTATCTGATGTTTTGGAAAGGCTTGAGAAATTAGAAACATCAACCATAGTATTGTCAATAATTATCTGGCCAAAAGATGTGCTGGCAGTAAGGTACTCCATTTCTTTGTTAGTTCCACTATTTTGAAGGAGTGTTAAATCATTAATATTTTGCCCCGAGGGACTTACCTGAATACCTGAGTAAACCGCAAAGTAGTCGCTGAATTCTTTCTTTACAAGTACTTCACCTCCCCACATCCAAGCACCCGATTCGTTTGAATTCAACTGATAATTAAGGGCTGCCGAAGTATGGTAAGAATATGAAGGATTTAAATAGGCTATTAGGCTCCAAGAACTGCCACCTTTTTCATTAAATGTTACTCTATTTTCTTTGATGATATTACTTTCATGAGTTTTTGAAATAGATTCTCTTACAAATGCTTTGGAATTGTTGTAAACATCACTTAAATGAGGGAATTCATATGGGACAAAAGTTGCAGCATTTATCAATGGTTTTGATTCTTGTAATTCATTCTCAATTATTATAGTTTGCTTTAATTCTGTAATATCTTTATGCTCTTCTTCCTTTATTCTTGAAGAATTAAGAATCTCTATTTGATTGTATTTTTGAGGATTGTTAATTGCTGCAAGCGACAGGATGAATACTTCGCCTTCACCCTGAGCTAAAAATTGGGAGTTAAGAAGTAAATTATTGATAAGAAGAAACGAGACACTTAATCCAATAAGTAGAAGAAAACTTGCAGCATAGGTAAACCGTCTAATTACAAGTTTTTTTCTATGCAGACTAGCCTCATCAAGTTGATTGTTAATTGCTTGCCAAACATTATGGCTAGGTTTAACTGAAATCGATGATAACTTCGCTACATATTCTTCATATGGACCTGGCTCATAAAATTGCATAACCTTCAAACTTTTCAATAATGCTCATCTTGGTTCTTAGTATGGCTCTTGCCCTGCTGTAGTTAGACTTACTCGTGGATTCTGTGATATTAAGCAACTTAGCAATTTCAATATGAGAATATCCTTCAATGGCATAGAGGTTGAAAACAAGTCTGTATTGCTTAGGAAGAGAAGAAACTATAGAGAGAAGGAATTGATAATCATTTTCTGTTTTTCCATTCTCATCAATTAGGGATGATGCATTTGAAATACTTACCGCTTTATCGTCTTTCCTTTTTCGATGGTATTCCAATGCTGTATTCACCATTATTTTTCTAATCCAACCTTCCAATGACCCCTCAAACCTAAAAGAACTAATTTTTTCAAAAACTTTAATAAAACCGTCTTGTAGAATATCTCGAGCAATCTCTGGGTTAGGATAGTACCTTAAACATACGCCGTACATTCTAGATGAATACATCATGTAAAGCGCATGCTGTGCGTTGCGATCGTTCTTACAACATCTTTCTACTATACTCCGACAGAGTTCCAAATGGTGCGATTATTTTAGTTATGCAATGACAACAAATATAGCACCATTTGTTTACATAACTTAATGATGAATAAAAAAGTTAAAAAGTTGCGTTGAATTCTAATTTATTAGCGAATTATTAAGACAAATATTCAACATATTAAAAACCCCAGCTTTTTAGCTAGGGTAATTTCAAGTAATTATTAAAAAGTTATTAATGAGAGTGAAAAACTTTACTCACAATTTTCCACTGGTCATTTATTTTATATAAAAATAAATAGTCAGTAAAAATTGTTTTCCCTTCTTTCTTCAGATCCAATTTTACTGATGCAGTATTGCCAGTAATATCAATAAAAATATAATCGGCTACTGCCTTTACTATTGTTTGATTTGGATTTTTTGCTCGACTTGCTTCAATACGTTTAATCCAGTCGCTAATTGATACTTTGGAGAAATTTCCGTTCCGGTTAATAAACATTTCGAAATCAGGGTGAAACCCACTACGCGTATCATCAAGATTGCCATTGTTATGAATTCCATCTACATAGGCTTTGTTTATTAAATCCTTAATTTTCTTTTCTTCCGTTGGATTAGCCATTGCTAAACCTAGGGTTAAAATTAGAATTGTAAATGTTAGTGCAAGATTTTTCATGTCATAGGTATTTTTGATTAATAATATCATTAATCTGATAATTCTATACCAAATAATGTATAGTATTGACAAGTAGGCGTTTAATGCATTTTTTTAGTTTAAGGTAATGTCCGAAATCGAACATTGTTGTTCCTTTTCTGAACAAAAAAGGGCTGATTGTAGTCAGCCCTTTATGAGGTTATAAAAATCTTAAATATTTTTTGTGGGATAATTTGCCTCCCTTTCCTGAGCTGTTTTAAGCCATTGGGGTATAATTGTATCAAGGAATATATTTTTCTTTGCTTTTAATTCCTTCGAATTTATACCAATGAATTCTTGTGCTTTTTCTTTAGAGGAAATATCAGGTAATGGGACAGGCGAGGAGTATCCCATACTGGCAAGAACTCTAGCCACTTCAATTCGTGCTTCTTGGGCTTTCTCAAGTCCTAATGCAATAATTCTTCCACTCTCGAAAGGAGCATGAAATGATGCACCATGACTGGCTGCAACATAGTCCCAGCGCCATTGCGCACCCCTTAGAAGTTTAAGGGTATTAGCCATTTGTTGTTCAGTTG
>PHDR01000197.1 GCA_002841035.1 Bacteroidetes bacterium HGW-Bacteroidetes-12
TTCAGCCACTTTTTACTGCCGTAATTTTTACCATAATTTTTAACAATGTAGCAGAAATTGACACCGATGGTATTCCTCCCTTTCTATACAATTTAGCTGGAATTACCATCTGGAATTATTTTAAAGATTGTTTATTAGCAACATCAGATACATTTAAAAGCAATCAACATATTTTTGGAAAAGTTTATTTCCCAAGGTTAATATTGCCTTTGTCTGTGGTACTTTCTAACCTCATAAAATTTTGTATTCAGCTCATTGTTTTTGTTGCGTTTTATACATACTACACCGCAAATGGTGTTGAAGTTTCTCCTAATAAACTCATCGTGTTTTTTCCAATTTTAGTTATTACTATGGGATTTTTTAGCTTAGGGCTAGGAATGATTATTTCCTCTATGGTAACAAAATATAGAGATTTAGTTTTTTTATTGCAATTTGGCGTTCAATTGTTAATGTATCTTTCATTGGTAGCCTATCCGCTAAGTTTAATACAAGAAAAATTACCCACACTTTCGTGGATAGTTGAATTTAACCCAATGGCCCACATCATAGAAACATCACGATTTATGTTGCTTAATTCGGGCGAAATATCCCTAAATTGGATAACTTATACCGTAATAGTAACAATTGTAACCTTTTTGCTTGGCTTAATAATTTTTAACCGTACCGAAAAAAGATTTATAGATACCATTTAATGAGCAAAAACGAAATCATATTAAAAGTTGAAAACATTTCTAAACAATATCGTTTGGGAATAGTTGGCACTGGCACCATAGCCGATGATTTAACCCGTTGGTGGTATTTGGTTAGAGGAAAAGAAGACCCTTTTTTAAAAGTTGGAGAAACCAATGAACGAAGCAAGAAAGGCAACTCCGATTATGTTTGGTCGCTAAAAGACATCAGTTTTGATGTTATGCGAGGCGATGTAATTGGAATTATCGGAAAAAACGGAGCTGGAAAATCTACTTTACTAAAAATTTTATCGAGAGTAACAAGTCCAACTACAGGCACCATAAAATCGGATGGAAGAATTGCTTCGCTATTAGAAGTTGGCACGGGTTTTCATCCAGAACTTACAGGAAGAGAAAATGTTTTTTTGAATGGAGCAATTTTAGGAATGACCAAAAAAGAAATTGAAAGCAAATTAGATGAGATTATCGAATTTTCGGGTTGCGAACGCTACATTGACACACCAACAAAAAGATACAGCAGCGGAATGACTGTGCGATTGGCTTTTGCAGTAGCGGCTTTTTTAGAACCCGATATTTTAATTGTTGATGAAGTGTTGGCTGTTGGCGATGCCGAATTTCAGAAAAAAGCCATCGGAAAAATGAAAGACATTTCGAGTGGAGATAATGGCAGAACCGTATTATTTGTTAGTCATAATATGGCTGCGGTTCAGAATTTGTGTCCAAAGAGCATTTTGTTAGAATACGGGAAAGTTATTATGAAAGGAGAAACAAATGATGTAATTACGCATTATTTATCCTCTCAAAATAGAAATTTTACTAAACTTTCTGAAATTGAAAACCGACAAGGGAACGGTAGCTTATTATTTAAAGAAAGTAGTATAAAAGGCATAGAAACACAAAATGGAATTATTGAAACTTTTAAGGATGTTGCTTTAGATTTAGAATATGATTTGAATATCGAAAAAGTGTTGAATTTCAGGATTGATATTGGGATTAATAACTACTTAGGCGATAGAGTTGCTTGGGTTTCGTCCCAAACATTACCAGCAAGTTTTGATATAAAAAACAAAAAAATTTCCTTCATGATATCCAACTTACCATTGGCTCCTGGAGATTATAATTTGAATATTTTTTGTGAAATTAATAATGAAATAGCTGATTGGTTAACTGGTGTTGTACCTTTTACTGTTGCAGAAAAAGATTATTACAATTCTGGGAAAGTTGTTCCTTCCAATCAAGGAGCAATTTTGCTCGACTTTAAAATTTGTTAAGTATGTTAGAAAAATTAAAAAAATACCTTAAACAGTTAGAATCTAACCAGCAACTTATTCTAAATGAAATTAATAACTCAAAAAAACAAGCTGAAGAAGTAGAATGGGCTAACATTTATCACGACAGTATTCGGGGAAAAAAATGGTTAGAAGAACTTCCTATAAACGTGGGAAGATGGGCAGGAAACTATTCATTTTTTTATGTTTTAAATAGAATTTTAAACGATTATAAACCTAAAAAAATTTTAGAATTAGGGTTAGGTGAATCATCAAAAGTAATTTCTGCTTATTTAGATAATTACTTAACTGAAACTTGCCATCTCATCATAGAACAAGATGAAAATTGGGCAACATCATTTAAAGAAAAATTTACCTTGTCAAAAAATTCAACCATAGAAGTTTTGCCATTAGAACAATGCGTAATAAATAACTTCAATGTAAATAGTTACAACAATTTTGCTAAAAAAATAACGGACACCTTTGATTTATATGTTGTTGATGGTCCTTTTGGTTCCGACCGATTTTCTCGTTATGACATTATTAGCTTAGTTAAAAAATTTAAACCTTCTCATGAATTTATTATTTTGTTTGACGACACCAACAGAAAGGGGGAATTTGAAACTTGCGAAGAAATTAAATCCATTTTAGAACAACGTAAAATCACCTTTTTTTCTGGTTATTATGAGGGAGTTAAAGGTTCAACAATAATTACATCAGAAAAGTACAAATACGCTACCTCTTTATAAAATAATAAAAATGGCTAACCAATTAGCTCCCATAGTTTTATTTACATACAATCGTCCTGAACACACACAACAAGTGCTCGATGCGTTAGCATTAAATAATGAAGCTAAGGAAAGCATTTTATATATTTATTGTGATGGAGCAAAAGAAAATGCGACAGAGATAGATATAGAGAAAATTAATGCTGTAAAATCCATTGCAAACAATGAAAACCGATTTAAGGAAGTTATTGTTACTGAACAAACAGAAAACAAAGGATTAGCCGATTCAATTATAGAAGGCGTTACTGGAATAATTAATGCTCATGGAAAAATTATTGTTTTAGAAGATGATATAAAAGTAGAATCCTCTTTTTTAAATTACATGAATGCCGCACTTGATTATTTTGAAAATAAACAAGAAGTGTTTCATATTAATGGTTTTAACAACGAAACTAACTTACAGTATCTCTTAAAAGATTTCTATTTTTTACATTTTATGAGTTGTTGGGGTTGGGCTACATGGAAAGATAGGTGGAATAAAATAAATAAAGACCATAACTATTTTTATAACAAATTACATGAAAATCCTGCTGATTTAGCAAAATTCAACTACGATAATGTATTAAGTTTTGATGAACAATTAAAAGCAAATATTGATGGCAAAATAAAAACGTGGGCAATTTTGTGGTTTTCTACTGTTTACTTTAATAATGGATTGTGTTTAACCCCAAAATATTCGTTTGTTGAAAATATTGGAATGGACGGAACAGGAATTCATTGTGATGTTAATGAAAATCATAAAAAATTATATCATTCTAAAAATGTGCCTTTAGTCGATTTCTATAAAAAATTAGAATTTAACGAACCGAAACTGGCTAAAATTCATTTAAAAATGTTTTATAAATATGGACAACATTTTAGCTATTTCAATAAAATAAAAGAAATTGTAGTCCGAAATTGGGTTAAAACAAAATCCATTATAAAAAAATTAATTGGCTACAAAAAAGAAATGTTGATTGAGCAAATTCAATGTGAAAAAAAGTGGTATGGAAATGATTATGGAGGTTTTTTTGTTCATCCAACCACATTAAATGAAAAATCAATTGTCTATTCTTTTGGAATTGGTGAAGACATTTCTTTTGATGAAGCAATTATTAAAAATCATGGTGCAACTGTTTTTGCTTTTGACCCTACTCCCAAATCAATCAATTGGATAAAAAAACAACAGCTTCCTCCAAATTTTCATTTTTATGACTTTGGCATTGACATTATTGATGGAAAACGAATTTTTCATTTACCAATAAATGACGAACATGTTTCAGGCAGCATTCACCAACCAAATCACGTAACTAAAAACAAACAAGTTGAAGTGAATATGAAATCCATTTCAAGTATATTGAAGGAACTTAATCACTCCAAAATTGATGTACTAAAAATGGATATAGAAGGTTCTGAATATGACGTATTGGAAGACATTCTCACTGTTGATATTAAAATAAATCAATTGTTAATTGAATTTCACGATCGATTTTTTGAGCATGGACAAGAAAAATCAAAAGCCATCATAAAAAAATTAGCTAAAAAGGGGTTTTTAATTTTTGGTGTTTCAGCTTCAAAAGAAGAGGTATCATTCATTCACAAAAGCGTGTTGCACAACATTTAACTTGATAACTATTTCAACCATATCAACATCAAATACTGGTGGTGCAGGCATTGCAGCATTGAGGTTACATAAAAGTTTAAATCAACAGAAACTTGTTTCTTCTACTTTTATTAATACTGTAAATGAAAATAGTAATGAAAAAATTGTTCGAGTTCAACCAAGTATTATGGTTAATAGTGGTGAGCATTTGATAAATAGAATACATAGAAAAATTAATAGAACTCTAAAAACGAATCTACCTCTTTTTATAGATAATTTAACTCGGTTTAAAAGTAAAATCAATAATTACACGCTAAATTGTGAAATAGCTTCCCTCCCATTTTCTCAATTTAAAGTTGAAAAAGAACCAACACTTTTAAATTCCGACCTCATTCATTTACATTGGGTCGCTGAATGTATAAATTACCCAACATTTTTTAAAAGTATAAAAAAACCCATTGTCTGGACCCTGCACGACATGAATCCTTTTCAAGGAATTTTTCATTATAAAAATGATGAGATAAATAATCCTTCTATATCAAAAATAGATAAGGAAATACAACGGTTAAAGAATACATTTATACATCGAAATCAAAACATTCACATCGTATGCCTAACCGATTGGATGTATCAAGCATCAAAAAACAGTGCTATTTTAGGGGGATATCCTCACTATTTAATACCTAATGGACTTGATTTTACTCAATTTAAAACAGCACTATCTAAAGATGAATTAAAAGCAACGTATTCAATTAACAACAATAATAAAACCTTACTTTTTATTTCTCAAGACATTAAAAATCCAAGAAAAGGTTTTGACCTTTTAAAAAATTCATTGGATTTAATAACCGATACCCCATTCAACGTAGTTACTGTTGGCAATAATCAAGTTGAATTGCCAACTAATTTCAATCACATTCATTTTAATCACATTGAATAATGTGCAGGCGACTTCTTCATGGTCTGACAATAGTTCAAATTGGAAGCCGAATTTGGCTTTAAAGTTCTCATGCGATTTTAAGCTGTCACGAGAAATGCCAAAGATTTCGGTATCGAGGTTTTTAAATTGCGTGTAGAGATCTCTGAATTGTACGCCTTGTGTGGTACAGCCCGGGGTTGCATCTTTTGGGTAGAAGTAGATCACCAGGTTTTTTCCAAAGTAATCAGAAAGTTGAAACTGTTTTCCACTGGTGGCGGCAAGTTGAAAATCAGGTACAGGAAGATTTAACATGTGTTTTATAGCCTTTATTATG